>SXRI01000251.1 GCA_005793615.1 Bdellovibrionales bacterium | reverse complement strand
TCGGCGGTTCCTTGAATTTCAATAAAGCGCCCACTTCCGGTCAGGACAAAATTCATATCAGTTCCAATACGTGAGTCTTCGTCATAGCAGAGATCCAGAAGTCCATGTCCGTGGTCAAGACCGACGCTGATGGCCGCGACGTATTCGCGAAGTGGCATTTTCGAAATCAGACCAGCAGTCTTCATTTTTGCCAAAGCTAAAGCGAGAGCCACATAGCCGCCGGTAATTGCGGCCGTGCGAGTTCCGCCGTCCGCCTGAATCACGTCACAATCAACGGTGATCTGTTTTTCACCCAGGGCCTTCAGATCGACCGCGGCACGAAGGGAGCGAGCAATCAGCCGAGAAATTTCTTGTGTACGCCCACTCGATGCCGCTTTTTCTCGCGAGATGCGAGTGTGCGTTGAGCGGGGAAGCATGCCATATTCTGCCGTGACCCATCCTTTTTCACTTCCTTGTAACCACTTCGGAACGCCCTGGTCGACCGTAGCGGTACATAGAACACGGGTTTCACCCATTTCAATGAGCGCACTACCTTCGGCATAACGATTGACGTTTGGCGTGATTCTCACGACACGAATCTGATCATGGGCGCGGCCGTCAGGGCGAGCCTTACTCTTAGCGGTGGACATAGGATCCTTTAGTTTTCAACTGTTGATACGCTTCCGTAGCACACTTGACGCGCTTTTGGCGTCGTTTACTGCGCAGAGGCTTGTAACTTTAATTTTTCGGCGGCGTCTTTGTCTATTGTTTCTTTATATTTGACGAGGCCTTGAAACAAGTTCGTTACCAACAGCTTTTGGTAGTCATCCTCTAAGAGACGCTGGCCCTCTTGCGGATGGGTGATGAACCCCAATTCCACGAGAACCGATGGAATCGCAATATTCTGTACAACTTGAAAAGGCGCCTGACGGATCTGATGGCGGCCGCTGACTTGTCCGCGCGATACCGATTCAATCAAGCGTTTTGCGAGCTCGCTGGCATTAATGATGCGGTGATTTCTGTGTAGATCCTCTAAGATTCGTTTCAAGTCGGTTTGCACCGAGATCGGTTCGGCCTTTTCAGGAATTTCGGGTGATAGTGCGCCGGTTTCCTCTTCATGTTCGCGTCCGACTAGAAACATCGCCTCTTCGTCGGCGGGAAGTTGGTTTTGAAAATAGACTTCGAAGCCCCGAGCGCGAGTATCTGTTGAGGAATTGAGGTGGACACTCAAGAAAACATCGGCCTTGGCATCTTCGGCGATTTTGGTGCGCGCAGGAAGCGAGAGTTTGCGGTCGGTAGTGCGTGTGAGTGAGACCTTGAATCGCGAATCACTGCGAACTTCCTCTGCCAGCTTGAGTGCGACCTTGAGGGCGATTTCACTTTCTTTGATCACTCCTCGCGAGGCGCCCGTGTCGGTGCCGCCATGACCAGGATCGATCATCACATGTAGAGTTTGTGGGGCTGAAGCTTCGGCGTTTGCTCTCGGTGAAAAAAATAATTGTCCAAGTAAAGTGGCAAGCAATAGGACGTGTGCAAGGAAGATTTGCAGCACTGCGGGAATGGCTAATTTTCTATGTCCTGTCATTCCTTCGATTTTCAGGCAATAGAAGGCGACTTGAAAGACCGGTAACAGCGCGTCTCGACCATGGGCGCGTCCGTTTTAACGTTGATGTCGGTGAGTAGCGCTGGCGCTCCAGACGAACAGGCAGTTGAATGGACGGTCGACGGAGACTAGTTGGGAGGAGGCGTCGAGTTGGCTCCGCGAACCACGAACTTAACCCGAGTGACGATTTGCCCAACAGCGGTACGGATGGCGAGTTCATGAGTCCCGACCGAGAAGTCCGTGAGCTTAAATGGACTAATGGCTTCTCCTTTGTCGATGCCATCAAAAGCAAGTCGGCTATTGCCAGGGATAGAGCCCTTAAAACGCACAAAAAGCGCGATATGAGTCGGGTCGACATGGGGATCGCGTACGAGGATCGAACCTTCTGCCGGAAAAACAAATTGAGCTCGCTTTTCGAGCGCCGGTTCAATCACACTCGCCACAGGCTCGGTTCCGTTAATAAAGAACTCGCGCCGCTGGTGGCTGGCCCAGGCGTGGCGTATTTCTTTACTCACGATGCCGTTAGGCGGAGTCGGTGCACGGCTTGGTTCGGAGCGATGAAGTCGCTCCATGATTTCGAGCCATGAGGGGCCGGCGCCGGAAACACCACTAACTTTGTCCATGGCTTCAGCATTGAAATTTCCTGCCCAAACAGCCACGGTGTATTTTTCGCTGAAGCCAATGCACCAATTGTCGCGATAATCCTTACTTGTGCCGGTTTTCACAGCGGTCCAAAAAGAGGTTTCCAAAGGGCTGTTCCAGCCGAAACCGATAGCGCGCGCGTCGGGATCGGAGAGAATCGAAGCTAAGATGAAGGCTGCTTCCGAGCTGAAAAGTTTTTCGTTTGGTTCACTGGGCAGGCCGTCGACAAATACTAAGGGGCTCCAGAGGCCGCCGTTGGCGAGCATGCGGTAGGCATTGGCGAGCTCGTCGAGACGAACGTCTACGGCTCCTAACGCCATCGATACGCCATAAAAATCTTGTTCTTTGAGGTTAGAGAGATGCAGTGACTTTAAAACCTGATAACTCTGTTGGAGACCAATGATGGTCACGGCCTTTACGGCCGGAACATTGAGCGACGAGGCCAATGCCTCGCGAACCGATACGGTGCCGTAAAACTGGCGATCATAGTTCGTAGGGCGATAGATGTTGCCATCCCAAGAGATCGCTGTTGGTTCATCGAGTAAAATGGATGCGGAAGTAAGCAGTTTCGAGTCGATCGCTTTACCGTAGAGAAAAGGCTTCAGTGTCGAACCGGCCTGGCGGTAGGCCTCGACGCCATCGACGTGCGGGCTGGATGAAGATGAAACGGCGCCAACATACGCCAGTACTTTGCCGGTGCGATTCTCAATGACGATCGCCGCGCTATCTCTGACGTTGGCGTCTTTGAGGGCTGCCAGGTTTTTTTCGAGAATCGCCTGAACTTCGCTTTGCAACTGTGGGTCAATCGTCGACTGCAGAACAGTGGCTTCGCGATGCGCCTTGAAGAGCCGCCGGGCAACATGTGGGCTTGAACCGAGTTGTGTCGGCAGCACCGGGTGCACGCTCAACAACACTTCAATAACGCTATCACTAGCGGAGCAGTCGGCGCTCGAAGCGAATACAGGCTCGCTGATGGCGAGGCGCTTAGCTAAGGCGCAGGCCCGACGCTTCAGTGACGTCTGTCCTTGGTTAGGCGAAGAAATCATCGCACTCATGACAACGGCCTCGCTGGGGTCGAGCGCCAGCGGGTTTTTCTTGAAGTAGGCCGTGCTCATGGCGGGTACGCCCTGAAACTCTCCACGTAGATGAATGAGATTAAGGTAAGCCTCGAGAATCTGCGCTTTGCTCCATTTCATTTCGAGAGCAAGTGCGCGCAAAATTTGAGTCATCTTATGAAGAACTGACCCTTTGTTGATAGGTTGGTTTTTCAGCAAAACTTCAGGCTGGATCAAATCGCTGACCTGCATCGAAATGGTGCTTGCTCCCTGAATCGAGCGGCGACTGAGTAGTGACCAAATAGCCCGCCCGAGGCCGAGCAAATCGACACCGGGGTGGGAAAAAAATCGTTGGTCTTCGGCGGCGATCACCGCTGTCCGCAAAACCTCCGGAAAACCAATTAGAGGATGCCAAGCCAGTCGTCGCTTACTGAAATCAGTGCGCAAAGTTTGCACAACTTGACCATCGGCTGCCAGCAAAACTCGATCAGAACCCAAGGCCATCGATATGGCGCTTTGAAAGCTCGGGGTCTGCAAGAACAAAGCAGTAAATAAAAAAACTATGCTGCCAAAAAATACCGTTCCGGCTGCGACTTTGCGTCTCATCTGGGTTTTATGTGGGGGGTGATGGTGCGCCTTCGAGAGCGACATTTTTGGTCGTGCAAACATGCGCGCACCCTAGCGCAAGCTGAAAAAAATGCTATTAAAAAACGCAGCGAAATCGCTGCTGGAAAATTTTTGCCGCACTATTCGGCAAATTTGGAAATCTTTGTTTGGCATGGAATGCGCATTGCTGTTACTTAACGATCGTTTGAAATCGAAAGTCAGTGGGAAAAGAGGCTTATTTATGAAAAATGGTTTGCTTACATTGTCATGGTCCTTAGCTGTCACCATGCTTCTGTCGTCATCATCTTACGGTTCTGACGGCTCGTTCGCGGGTGCAGTACCTGAGCCCATTGGCCATTCGCAGGAAATGGTCGGGCAATTGCGTATTCGTTTTCCCGAGGGAATGATCAAAGATGCCAAGGTTGAAGCCTTTAAAGTGGCCTGTAAACCTGCCTTGAGCGGCTACTCTGGCTGGGCCGACAACTCTACTATCTGGACCTATGATTTCAAATCGACTTCACTCGGCAGTGAAGATGGCGGTGGTACGGAGTATATGGTGGACGGCTCGAAGTGCGAAGTCACTCAGCTCATTGATGTTAAGTCGGTCATCGGAAAAATTTGGAAAGCCGGAAGCATTCACTACACCGTTTCGGTCGCTGGGCCTAACGTGACTGATGTGATACCGGCACGTGGCTTTAAAGGCCTGTTGCGTGAAGTGGATCCCGTTCTCTTTATCACTTTTGACGGTCCGGTTGACTCGGCTCGGTTTTTTGCTGAGCAAAGTGGCTACTTGAGCTATCTGAGCTCCAATGCTCCGAGTGAGAAAATCGTTCTTGCTCCGGTTCCGCAAGACAAGGCGGAAAAACTCTTCGAATATTTCGCGGCTACTAGCTATACTGGCGTTGAGTTCAATGATCGTCGCTGGCTTTTGGCGACAGTCCGTCAAAATTTGATTCCCGGTGCGGAACTTAATCTGACGATCGAAAAACAAGCCAGTGCTGATAACCCGGAGCTGCGTGCAGAAAAGAAACACACGCAAAAGTTTTCGGTTCGCAGTCAATTTCAGGCCGAAGTTCAGTGCGCCAATCAAAGTGCGCAGCCAGGTCTCTGTTTGCCGCGCTCACCGATTTCAGTCGTACTCAATGGTCAGGTGAAGTGGGCTGATATTAAAGACGCCTATATCGAATATCTGCCCTATAACTCGCCCGATCGGAAAACCGTGCGTAGTTTCGCAGAGATCGATCCCGAGCGTAAGATCGCTTTCTGGGATAATATTCTCATCAAACTGGCGCGCTATTTTCCGTTCTTGGCAAAATATAATGACACTATTCTCGATTCGTTTGTTTTCAACGTGAATATTGAGCCGCAAACTCAGGCGACGATTGTTTTGCCGACTGGCTTAACTGACATCGATGGCCGCTTGCTGGCGAGCTCCAATACTGAATTTCACGTTCGTATCGGCGCGATTGATGAGGTGATTCGTGTTCCGCAAAGTCTTTCGTTCTTCGAACGGACGGTGCCGAATCTTCATCTTCCTGTCGGAATTGTGAATCAAAATCAAAAAATCACGATTCGCAAGACCGGTACCGATGGCAAAATTTGGACTCCGGTTACCAACTTTGAAACGATGATCCAAGTGATTCGCGCTTATACCGCGCGGGGAAGCTACCGCTCGACTCCGACCTATACCAGCCCTCTTGAACAGCTCACAATCCCTTCGAGTCTGGTGGAGCAGCAGTTGACCGGTGCGAAAAATCGCCCTGCGGTTCTGCAGTTTCCGTTTGCTGGCGATAAGCCGGGTGCTGAGCTGGTCAGCGGTTTGTATCCTCTGGAAGTTTCGAGCCCTTCTTTCGAGGCTTCGCGTTCGGATACTAAGGAAGGTTCATACTATAATCCTAAATTTGTTCTCGCTCAGGTCACGGACATCACCGTCCACATCAAAAAAGGAGCTACGTCATCTCTTGTTTGGGTGACACGCCTTTCGAATGCGCAGCCAGTCGCTGGTGCTCGGGTAGAGATCTATAACTGCCTCGGACAACGTAAGGCGGAATTCACCACAGGTGCCACAGGTCTGGTTTCGTTCCCGAATCAGGAGTGGGCAACCGAGTGTCAGAAGCCTGAGAACACTTACTCGAGTTTCTTTGATCCGAGTCAGTTTTTTGTCGCCGCTAAGGCCGGATCAGACCTGGCGCTTGTGCATTCCTCTTGGACGGGTTCAGGCAGTGACCCGATGTCGGCTCCTGGTGTGGAGTGGTTTTACAGTAACATCCAGGAAGGCCAGCCGCTGTTTCATGCTGTTGTTGGTGTAAACCTGGTGAAGCCTGGTCAGCAGGTACCGATCGAATTGATCGCACGTATTCCCGAAGCGCGTGGTTTCCGTGCGTTACCGCCGGCTCAACTTCCTACGAAGGCTGTCATTACCAGTGCTGATGATGAAGAAACCTATTATGAGTTTCCTCTGGTATGGGCCAATGGCAAGGCTAGCCTGAACTGGAATGTTCCGAGTGACTCCTCTGTTCGCTTGGGTCGTTATTTCATTAGCTTAAAGGGAGCAGAACGCACTTCGTATATTGAGGCTGACATTGAGGTCGCTGAATTCAAGGTTCCTTTGATGTCGGGTATCGTTGCCTTTCCGAAAGCGGAACTTGTTCGCCCGGATTCGATTCCGGTCAATGCGAGTATTCGTTATGCTAACGGTGTTGGTGCGAAGAAGCTCGCTGCGTCGGTGTCCTATTACTTCTCAGCGACTTCGATCGTAAACGAGCAGCTGCCGAATTTTATCTTTGGCACCGGGCCCATCACAACTGCTGATGAAAGTGTTGATGATGGTAAGTCGTCACTTCCTAACAGCACTCGACCGTCGATGATCCCGGGCTTGATGACGGGTGATGATGGTTCGTTGGTAAAAGACATTGCCAATGAAAACGCCGGCGACGGTCGTACGGTGGCTGGTGTCTTGAAGTCGGTCAGTCGTCCGCAGCGTTTGGTCGTCCGTGTTCGTTATCAGGACCAGAGCGGTGAGTTCCAAACTCTCTCTCAGGCCAAGACTATCTATAACGCGAGCACCTATGTTGGACTCAATGTGGTAGCCGGTCCTCGTGCCAATGCGCAACTGCAGGCTGCCGTGATCGACGTCAATATGAAGAACATCACCGCTCTCGGCGATCTCGATCTCAAGGTGATTCGCATCGAGACTAAGGTGATCGGTGAGGAGATCTTTGGCGGTCTGATTAAGAACACGATCGAGCGCGAGTTGCAGCCGGTTCGTTGGACCGAAAACTGCGCTGTTCGCGGCAAGATCGTATCTTGTCCGGTCGGAGCCTTGAAAGAAGGCAGTTACGCCTTCCAGGTAACAACAAAATCTTCGCAACAAACTTCCCATGCTTTGTTTAAAGTGGATGGTAGTGGTCGAGTTTACGGCCCGAGTGATTACTATGGATTTGGCGATGACGAAGGTCAGCGGCAAATGCCACTCGCGCTCAATAAGGCGGGCTTCCGCGGTGGCGAGCGGGCGATGGTTAGCTTTGCTCCGCCGTTTAAGACTTGTCAGGCTCTGGTAACTATTGAACGTGCCGATGTGCTCGAGAGCTTCGTGGTTTCACAAGCATGTGAAAAGGGCCGTGTTGAGGTTCCGGTTCGGGCCGAGCTTGCGCCGAATGCCTTTGTTTCAGTCTATGCCATCACGGGCCGTGCTCAGGCCGAAGCGCCTAAGGTCGGCGAGGCCGATTTTGGTCGTCCGACCTATCGAATTGGCTTTGCCAACATGAAAGTAAATTGGGGACTGTTCAAGTCCAACGTGACAGTTAAGACCAATAAGGCGACCTATAAACCTGGCGAAAAGGTTGAAGTCGCGGTCGCTGTGAAAGCGGAGTCGGGTCGCCTCAAAGGTGGCACAGTTACTCTGGTGGCGATCGAAGAAAAGATCTTGGAGCTTAAGAAGAACAGTACTTATGCCATTCTCGATGCATTGATGCAAATGCGTGGCGATTCGGTTGAAACCGTAACTGCACTCGAACGTATCGAAACTGTTACTGGTACCAACACCGACATTGGTGTTTCCAAACGTAATGGTGGCGACGATGGCGGTGACGGCGGAAATAAGATCACCGACTTCAAGCGCAAGCTCTTTAATGCCCTCGTGGTATTCAAAGCAGGAATTCCAGTGCAAAATGGCGTAGCGAAATTCACATTCAACACGAATGACAGCCTCACGCGCTTTAAGATCTTCGCGATAGCCGTCGACGATAGTCAGAAGTTCGGTATGGGTTCAGTGACCTATCTTTCCGAGCAAGATACCCAGAGCTACTCGAATATTCCCAGTGTGGCGACCACGGGCGACAAGTACCCGCTGCGCGTGACCGTACAAAATAACACTTCTAAAAACGGCAAGTACAAGGCCGAGATCGTTGTCGTGATCAAAGATCGTAATGGTAAAGT
>SXRI01000250.1 GCA_005793615.1 Bdellovibrionales bacterium | reverse complement strand
CCGATTCAATTAAGAAAAAAAGTGGAACAAAAGCTTAAAGCAATTAATGAACTCGTGCAACAGGCCGATAACCTTAAAAAGGCGGGATAATGAAGAAAAAAGCTAAATCCCTCAGTAACATTTATTTACCGGTAAACACGTAAATGTCTCAGCGAGAAACATGCTTCGAAGTGGTACTGTCCCAGGTTTGATCGCTGCCAACAATAAACTTAGCCATTTCCAACAGACTTGAAGTGACAAACGTCGGTTTGACTTTAGCGATGGTCTCAGAGGTTTCCACGCCTTCGAGCAACACTGTTCGGCAGCCAGCCCGGTGACCGGCCTCAACATCAGTAGCACGATCACCAATCATCCAGCTGCGGTCGAATTGGATGGCTTGTTTCTCGCCGGCCGCCAGCAACATTCCCGGGTTGGGTTTACGCATGAAGTGATTGCTCTCGACCGAATAGGGCGCATAGAAAAAGCCTGCAAACGAAATTCCATACTCGGCGAATTTCTCACTCATCCGGCGATGAATCTCATCGAGATTCTCAATGGTCACTAGACCACGCGCGACTCCTGATTGGTTGGTGACGACGGCAAACTTAAAGCCGGCATCGCGCAAAAGGCTCAAGGCCTCGAAAACGCCATCAAGATAGTCGATTTGCTCCGGGTCGTTGAGATACACCTTATCAATAATCAAAGTGCCGTCGCGATCGAAGAAAATGAACTTTTGGGGAGCTTCAGACATGGCGCCGATACTAGCGACTTGTCGGCGTATCGCCAATCAAGATTTGCCGGTTAGGCTTTAAAAGTCTTTGGCCCTAGTGGGTGAAAGTCCTCTAAGGTGCGCGCGAGTTGGTCAATACCGAGGTGGGTGTAGCGACTAGTGGCCTGGAGCGATTCGTGGCCAAGCAGCTCCTGAAGTGAACGCAGGTTGGCGCCACTCGTCAGTAAATGGGTCGCAAAGCTATGGCGAAGCGCATGCGGATGCAGGGGCTTGAGTAATCCGGCTCGCTGTCCTGCTTTGCGCACCATCTCGTAACCGATACGCGTAGAGAGCGCGGTCTCCCCAAAAACGAAGCGGGTGTCATGCGTGCTCAGGAGCTTGCGATAGCGCAGAAGTGCTATCGCTACCATCGGCGGAAGGGCGGCGATGCGTTCCTTTTTACCCTTGCCGGTGATACGTAAAACGCGGGCGTCGGCAGATACACTCGCCCACTCAAGGGAGCAAGCCTCTGAAATCCGCAGGCCTCCACCGTAAAGAAGTAGGACCAGAAGTAGTTTTTTCTCCGCTTCCCTGAGCTCCTCCTTAGGAAGTTGGCCTGCATCGAGATCAGTACGAAGAGAAGCGAGCAGGGCTTGTATCTCATCCACGGAGAGAAAGTGCGGTAGGCGTATTGGTACCTTCGGTGAATGGACTTGGGCTGCGAGATCACGCTGGATCATGCCCTCCTGATGAAGCCAACCTAAGAAGCTCTTCAGGGTTGCCGCCTTTCGATTGCGGGTAGCAGGGGCCAGATCGGCCCAAGTTTTCATGGCTGAACGGCAGATTGTTAGCAGCTCGTCTTCATGCCCAAAGGCCGTTTGCCGAAGCCTGAGGTGCTTGGAAGCATGAAAAAATTCCTCGACACTAGGAAGAGCAGATTGCTTTAGCTGAAAGGCCTGCAAGAGGTCTGAACGGTAGGCGCGAATGGTCTCGGCGGAAGCTGATTTCAATAAAACCATGAAATTCAAATAGTTAAATAGTGCTTCGAGAATGCCTGGCAGAGCTTTCATGACCCCTCTTAAAGAATCCATCCAAGAGCCTTAAAAGTTTTATAGCGCGCTGCAAAAAATTCCTTGCAATTCTTCCATATGGCGTATAACTTACCGCGTCATAACGCACTGTTTCAGATTGAGACGGAGACCATTTCAGTCGTGAGCAGTGCATCACAAATAAGCGAGCAAAGGCGGTACGTATATGTCCCAGCAGACCGATAGCACACCCATTCTTCCGGCGAGCAACGCCCTCCCTGTTGGCGGGGTGGATGAAGTTCGTCCCAACTTCACCAACAGTGTAGACACGAAAACCATCGTCTACAAATCAGAAGTCATGAAGCAGCTGATGAAGATGATCGACCGCGTGTCGCCTTCAAACGCTACCGTTCTGGTTCTCGGTGAATCGGGTACCGGTAAAGAGCTGATCGCTCGTGCTATTCATGATCGCAGTCATCGCCGTAACCGGCCGTTTGTCGCGATCAATTGCGGCGCTCTTCGCGAAACACTCCTGGAGTCGGAGCTCTTCGGTCACGAGAAGGGTTCGTTCACCGGCGCTTACACCCGTAAGATCGGCTTGGCTGAAGCGGCTAACGGCGGCACTCTTTTCCTCGACGAAATCGGTGAGCTTTCTCCCGGTATTCAGGCGAAGCTTCTGCGCTTCATTCAAGAGGGCGAGATCTTCCGTGTTGGCGGTAAAGACCCGATCAAAGTCGACATTCGTTTGATCTCGGCAACTAACCGCGAACTTGATCAGGAAGTCACCCGTGGCAACTTCCGTGAAGATCTTTACTATCGTATCAATACCATCACGGTTCATTCGCCACCATTGCGCCGTCGTAAAGAAGATATCCCGCTTCTGATCGAGTATTTCCTCGCGCGCGGTAATCATAAACTTTTGAATCGTGGTCGGCAGATGAGCGAAGACGCGATGAAGATCATGATGCGCTACGATTGGCCGGGAAATATCCGTGAACTGCAAAACGTTTGCGAGCGCATGCAGATTCTTTCGGATGGTCACACGATTATGCCGGGCGATCTCCCGGAAAACATCATAAACCCTGAGCAAAAGATTGTGACCAACGACTACGATCCGACAGTCACGCTCTATGAACTTGAAAAGCGTTATATCTTGAAGGCGTTGAACTACTTCGATGGTAACAAGACACAGGCCGCGAACGCGCTCGCGATCACGATTAAGACGCTTTATAATAAACTGCATGAGTACGGCGAGTTCGAAAAGTACGCCGTGCACACCAAGCCGATGAAGTAAACTTCGTCGACAACGGTTTAAACACAAAGAGCGAACCCGATGGGTTCGCTCTTTGTGTTTAAAATGACTACAGAAGCACTACTGAAACTCAAGAAGCGAGTGCCAAAAAAGGCAACAGGCGAGGATTAGAAATAACCTTCGTCGTCGTCGCCTTCGTCAAGATCTTCGTCAGATTCATCGTCATCGATGTGTTCGATCTCAGTTTCATGGAAGTTATCGTCTTCGAGGTCTTCAAGGCCGCGAGCTGCTTCAGCTCCGGGTGCCGCCTCTTCGTCGAGTTCATTGAAGGCCTCATGACCCTCTTCGGCCTCAGGCATTTCGGCCAAGGGTGCTGCTGCGGCTTTCTTAGTGGCCTTTGGGGCGGCTTTTTTAGTCGCTTTGGGCGCTGCCTTCTTTACCGTTTTCGCGGCGGCTTTCTTCGTGGCTTTAGCGGCGACTTTCGCAGTGGCTTTCTTAGCTACTGGTTTTTTCGCTGCTTTTTTGGTCGCCTTAGGGGCGGCTTTTTTGGTCGCCTTTTTCGCAGTGGCTTTCTTAGCTGCTGGTTTCTTTGCGGGTTTTTTTGCCGCTTTTTTGGCTGGTTTCTTAGCTGCTTTTTTCTTCGCCATACTCGCTTCTCCTGTTGCTTCGTCTTGCTTCGTCATCGAGTAGCATCGGCCCCGAATTCTCATCGTCCAAATGCTAGATGGGTTATAGATGGATCCTCAACCGACTTGGCTCCAATGTAAACTAATAATTCTCAGCTAACTCAGAAAAAAAACAGGATCCGAGAAGCTCTCGGATCCTGATCCTAGTTGCTGAAACCGTGTCAGCCTATAGGTTGTCGTCAATTATGCGAGCGATGTCGTCGGGGAGTTGGATAGAGATAAAGAAGCCGCCGTCCATTGCGGGAGCGGGTGCTTTTTTTGCCGGAATCGAGGTCAAATATCCCCAGGTACGGGTACCATCGGCGCTCTTGATGGGAATAGAAAGACCGACCAGCGGATCAAACGGCGTGTTCACAAAGATACCGAGCTGTTGAACCGCGAAGTAGAATGTCGCATTGATCTTTTTAATATCGTTAATGGTCATGGCTTCCGAAGGTAGCGATCCGTCGGCAACTGCTGGTAGCGGATCGCCGTTGGGCAAAGCCGTCGGACTCGGAAAGTTGACATCTTTTCTAATGATATGAATCAATGGGACGCGAAATGTCAGAACCGAGCCTCCGCCCTGAACGGCCTCAATGCCAATGCGTGAACCAGGCAGTTTCTTAACTTCAATCGGCGCCATCGATATGCCATCCACATAAGGATTTGGCGGCATTGGCAACTTCAGCACCAATTCTTTAGTTGCCTTGTCGATCGAGATCACTTGGAACAATTTGAAGCTACCGAACGTGGGTGCACCGTCGACGTTTAACTTATCCCAAGCATCCTTATTGACCGGGGTGACTTCCACATTGCCAGTCATTTGCGGTGAGGCGCTTAGGCTTCCGGCGGGAGAGCCCGCTTGCATCCCAGAGCCACAGGCGGCGGCGCTAAGAAAAAGTGCCGCTGAGCCCAGAGCAGAGCCCAGTGCCGTTACAGATCTATAGAGGTTGCTGCGAACCCCGACGCGATACATCTTGATCATGATCCCTCCCAGTGCGAACGGATGTTGCCGTTCGAACAGGTACCAGATCGGTGACGATCAACCCCGACTTAAGCCCAATACGCTAGAATTGCTAAGAAAATTGCCGCAATAGTGAACAAGGCTTAAACACTCTGAGGTGCGAGGGTGAGTTCTCGGCGATAACTGCAGAGCTTATTAACAGATGACAAAAGCAAAAGCCCGGTCGAGTCACCGGGCTTTAAAGGTTTTTTGATTAATGTCGAGGTCCTAGACGATTCAAGAAACTAATCAGCCGATCAGCTTGAGTGCCATGGTATCTTTAGTGTTCGCTTGCGCAAGAGTCGCAGTGCCGGCTTGTAACAGAATATTGTTACGAGTCATTTCTGCGGTAGCCGACGCAACGTCTGTATCACGGATACGAGAGTTTGCTGCCGACATATTCTCTTCTGAGACCGACAAGTTATTGATGGTCGAGGTCAAGCGGTTCTGGAGTGCGCCAAGATTTGAGCGCATGCCGTTAACATTGTCCTGCGCGGCATCAAGGAAAGTCAGTGCCTCTTGGACGCCTTCTTTGCTTGCGTAGTCCACACCAGCGAGACCGAGCGAATCCAAAGTTGCGGTGTTTTCACTGGCCGCAAAGGTGATGCGATCTTCGCCTTCGTTGTTATAGATACCGACCTGGAAGTCATAGTTGGGGGTCGAGCCGTCGAGCAACTTTGTCTTTCCCCAAGTAGTGACCTGACCGATACGGTGAATCTCTTCCTTGAGCTGCATGACTTCCTTATTTATGAAACCACGCTCCGTATCACTAACAGTGTCAGAAGCAGCCTGGATACCCAATTCACGAAGACGGGTAATGATGCTTCCCATTTCGTTCAAACCACCTTCCGCCACCTGCACGAGCGACACGCCGTCTTGGGCGTTGCGGTTGGCTTGGCGATTCGAGCGAATCGACCCCTTCAAGTTCTCGCTGATCGCGAGACCTGCGGCGTCGTCGGCCGACTTGTTGATACGGCTGCCAGAAGACAGCTGCGACATTGAATTCTGAATCTTGCCCTGACTATCGCCCAGGTTTCGCTGAACATTTACCGAGGCCACGTTTGTTGAAATACGAAAACCCATTTTATCCTCCGTTAAACATATTCATTTTAAAAATCCTCCTTGTTTAATCGCCCCCGTCTTTTTTTTGCGCGCGGGGTTGGCATCCAAGCCTATTTGTACGATCGTTTCATTTACAATCTTCTTCCTTGTACATAGTCTCTTCCTTGAAGCGCCTCCTTCCTCGGTATATAGATCGATAGCATTCGAGAGTCTGACCAAACCCCCTGGCACTCCTGCGCCCAGTGGATCGATCATCAGCGATACAGGGTTTCACCAACATCACATGACGATCACGTGTGACTATTCGGGCGCACAGGTGGATTCTTGACAGGACATCAGACCGGATCGACGTTTTTGACAGGACGAAGATTCAAAAACGGTAGTAAGTCGGGGAGTTTTCCCTATGGAAAAGCGTCGTTTTCAAGACCTCAGGCGCGGCCAGCACGACTCAAGACGCGGGCTCAATCACGAATTTTCAGACACGAATTTGACGATTGTTTCCGCTGTCCACAGAGGCTCATCTTCCATGATGTGATGACCGCCGCCCTCGTGTGTGAGCAGAGTTGAGTTGGGAAGAGTTCGCGTCAACTGATCGATCACTCGCCGCGGAACCCGTAAATCACGATCGCCGTAGATAATCAAAACTCGTGCTTTCAAGCCCGAAAGCTCCTTGGGAATCCGCCGGTCCGCGATCAATCTTGTCGCCAACCAAAAAGCGCGCACGGATGAACCATCATCAAGAAACGGCGAAAGATAACTATCAATCACATCATCATTGATGAGTTCATGGCGGGCGATCACCCGCTTAAGAATGGCGCGCATCGTGTGGCGGTTCAGAGCCCGACGCAAAAAAGGAATCAAGGCATCAAGATGATGAATAGCCTCCGGAACCAAGCGCGGATCGGTGGCCGGCGCCAGTGTCACGATCCGAGTGAATTTCTCAGGGAAGCACTTCGCTAACCACAGCGCGATGACGCCACCCATAGAGCTTCCCACAAGAGTGGCAGGCCCGATCTTCAAGGCTTTAAGTGCATCATTCACAGCTCTCGTCTGTGCATCTAGACCATAATCCCGGTCACCAGACTTGCCGCTCTTACCAAAGCCCGGAAGATCAATCGCCGTAACTCGAAAGTGCGTTTCAAGAAGCGGCAGCAAAAAGCGCCAAGCAAAAACCGAGGCGCCAATGCCGTGCAAGAGAACCAAGTCCGCGCCACGCCCTGCCTGCACATAATGGATGTTGAGGCCATCAATCTCAATGAAGCGAGACTCGGGGATTAAAGCCTTTAATTCAAGAGGCGGTATGAAGCGCCGTAGACGCCGCCGTCGCCAAAAAAGCCAGCCGCCAAGAACGATCGCCGCGCACGCAAGAGCCAGAGCAAAGGCTAGAGCGACGAGCGCTAGGCGCATATTCAGTCAATCTCCAAAAACCGACAAAAAGCCATGTGTCCCGTTATCTGGTAGATTTCCATCTGCTCTTTTTTCGTGTGCTGAGCGACATAGCCCATAGTGCAGGTTTTATTAGTGCTACTAAAGTGCGAGCAATCTTCGCAAAAAAAGCGCACCTCAAAATTCGCCAAATCCGAAGCCTGCACACGGTCCAATTTGATGCGCCGACGATGGCGTTTCGGTTGGTAGGGGCGTGATGGCGAAGGGCTGTTTTTTATTGATTGGTTCATTGACAATTCCTCAGGAGGTCACATCTTAAAGAGTAAAGGCGCTAATGTCTATCGAACAGAAGTGACCACCCGAGGCGACTAATAGGATCGACTAATAGGAGCAACTAATGAGCGACATCGAAAAAATGACAGTCAAAAGCCAAGAAGCCATGCAAGCGGCGGCTAAAATGGCCGAGGATCGCAACCATTCGGCGGTCGAGCCTGAGCATCTTTTCTATCAACTCCTTAAACAGGCCGATGGGATCGTTCCCAATCTCATTCAGGCGGCCGGCGGCGATCTTGCTGGACTGACCCGGGAACTCGAATCGGCTCTCAATCGTCTCCCGCAGGTCTCGGGTTCATCCAAACGGGTGGCGGCAAGTCAAAAACTCGTCAAAGTTTTTGAAGCGGCAGACAAAGAGGCTCGTTCACTCGGTGACGAGTATATTTCCACTGAGCACTTCGTCCTTGCTGGTGTCAGCCAGGCGGTGCCGGAGCTCGCAAAACTCTTTTCGCGCTTTGGCGTTGTTCGCACTAAAGTAGATCAAGCCCTCAACAAAATTCGCGGGAGTCAAAAAGTGACAGACGACAATCCGGAAGCAAAATATGAGGCATTGAAAAAATACGGTCGTGATCTGACGGCCGCGGCCGCAGAAGGCAAACTTGACCCCGTGATCGGTCGCGATGAAGAGATTCGTCGCGTGATCCAGGT
>SXRI01000249.1 GCA_005793615.1 Bdellovibrionales bacterium | reverse complement strand
GTCACGATCGCCAGTATTCAATTTCCCTAGAGTTTTTTCAGTGCCAAGATGTGCGCTTAACCTGGTTGATGATCTGAAAAATGCTCCAGGCACCCACAACCAAGCTGATCAACGTGGCTTGACTCAAACCGAAGATTTCGGCTCCGCGGGGGTCTGCCCGCATCGCCTCCATGAGGATTCGCCCCACAGAATGTAATGCGAGCCAAAGTACAAAGAGCTGACCTGATTTACGTAACCACTGCGGGCGGCGTTTTTCGAGATGTAATAGGACTGCGAGCGCGATGAGTTCCCAGAACACGGCAAAAAGTTGCGCTGGCAGGCGAAAACTCCTGCCGCTTTCTAAGGTGCAAATGCGACCGTAACAGCAACCTGTGAGCAGACAGGCAACTCGCCCGAGAGCGTAGCCGAGCGCGCATATCGGCGCAAACAGATCAAGCCAAACACCGTAGGCGCCTTGGCGCCAGCGCAGATAAAGTAGGCCGAGCGCAGCCCCACTGAGAGCGCCGCCAAACCACACAAAACCGCCGCGCCAGATTTCCAAGACTCGCCAAGGATTCTCGAAGTAGTAATGGGGCTCTTCGAAAAAAACATGAAAGAGTCGCGCGCCGAGCATTCCCCCGACCATGAGAATCAACGCCAGATCAAGAGCGCGATTGCGCGAGAGCCCCGCTTGGTCGGTACGCCGTACTAGCCAAACGATCGAAATACAGAGCGCCAGGCTCACAACGAGAAAATAGGTCGGTAGCTCAAGCACACCGGTATCGCCGCCCAAAGGTAAGCGCAAAAGCGGGAAGTGCCCGCTCAGATCATGATCAGATGCGTGAATCAATCTATGTCGTATTGGAGCGTTCACGGGTTTCGTTCGCACCTGCGACTGCCGACGCGGCGCTGTTTTGCTGTTGGGTGGTGAACTCTAAGAACAGCAAAATACCAACGCCCGAGACGATCGCCATATCGGCGATGTTGAAGGCCGGCCAATGATAGTTTTCATGAATGTGGAAATCGAGAAAGTCGACCACCCAGCCAAAGCGTACGCGATCGATGTAGTTGCCGATGGCACCACCGAAAACAAGTGAGAGCGAAACGATTGTCCAACGGGCGTCATCTTTCACGCCGCGCAAGATCGCCAAAATAATCAAAAGCGCCACAGGCGGCATGGAAAGAAAGAAGGCATCGCGGAACCAGGGATAAGAATCAGCCAAGAAGCCAAAGGCAGCTCCCTGATTACGAATATAAGTAAAATTAAAATAATTCGCTATCACCGGAATGGTCTCGTGCAAAGCGAAGTGGGTATAGACATACATCTTCACTGCTTGATCGGCGGTGACGATCGCACCGGCGATCGCTATCAAAATCAGGTACTTAATTCTCATTTTAAATTCTCTGTCAGTCCCATATCATTATGCCCAGAATCATATCAGAGCGGCCACACACTTCGGGCAAGCCGTCGGCCACTGCGCGCTTTTTCCAAGCTCGGTGCTATAGTACCAGCAACGTTCGCACTTACTGCCATCCGCTTTCTTTGCATCTATTTGATAGCTTCCCACTTTCAGCGCAACTTGGGAAACAATAAAAAACTCGCTCAAGAGCGACTCATGACGCTTTAGAGTCTCAAGTTTGACTCCGTCGGCTTGCACTTCGACTTGCGCATCTAGACCAGACCCAATGGTTTTAGCTTGGCGTAAGGTCTCGAGTGCTTTGGAGACGTCAGCACGAACCTCGAACAACAAGTTCATTTCACCAGCAAGGGCGGCGTCATCCCAAGCGGAATTTGCCTTGGGGTAGTCGAGTAGGAAAACGCTTCGATCGGATTCCTGGGGCTTTTGGCCAGGAAGGTACGACAGAGTTTCCTCGGCCAAGAACGAAGTGATCGGTGCCATAATACGTACTAAATGGTCCAGCAGCATATAAACAACAGTCTGTGAAGAGCGTCGTTCAGGCGAAGTTTTTTTAGCCGTGTACAGGCGGTCTTTCAGCATGTCGAGATAGCCGGCTGAAAGGTCGACGGTAAAGAAGGTGTTGAGGGCGTGATAGACTTTATAGAATTCGTAGTTATCGTAGGCACTCGTTGTTTTGCGAATGAGTTCGTTCAGGCGACCTAGCGCATAACGATCAAGAACGGTCATTTTCGCAAACGGCACGCTATCTTTGGCGGGATCGAAATCACCGACGTTACCCAGCATGAAGCGCATGGTATTGCGGAAGCGGCGATAAGTTTCGGTGACTCGCGCGAGTTCTTCTTGGCCATAAGTGACGTCTTGGCCGAAGTCTTCGTGCGCGGCCCAGAGGCGCAAAATCTCTGCTCCCGAGGTTCGGGTGACTTCGGACGGCGAAGTCGCATTACCAGCAGATTTTGACATCTTTTGACCAGCGCGATCGTTGACGAAGCCATGGGTCACAAGTGCTTTGAAAGGCGCTTTGCCGTTGGTTGAGATCGAAGTCAGAAGGCTTGTTTGAAACCAGCCGCGGTGTTGGTCGCTTCCTTCGAGATAAACATCCGCTGGATTTTCGAGACCCTCGCGTCGTGCCTGCACGGCGGAATGGCAAATGCCTGAGTCAAACCAAACATCAAGAATGTCGACGCCGCGACGGAAGTCGGTGCCCGAGCACTTGGCGCATTTATGACCGGCGGTGAATTCGCTCTCAGGCGTGGAGTGGTAGGCCTCGATACCGCCGGATTTTTCCATTTTGTCAGCGACGCGGTAAAGAATTTCAGGAGTGGCGAGCGCGCTCGAGCACGATTTGCAATAAAATACCGGAATCGGCACACCCCAGATGCGCTGACGGCTCAAACACCAATCCGGGCGGTTTTCGATCATCGCCCGTAAACGCGACTCGCCCCAGCCGGGAATGAACTTCACCTTCTCGACGGCGGCGAGAGCTTTCTGGCGAACATTGTAGCGTTCGTCGTCCATTGCCAAGAACCATTGCGGAGTCGCGCGGAACATCAGCGGCGTCTTCGAGCGCCAATTATGCGGATATTGATGTTCCAACACCTTGTGTGACACCAAGCGCTTGAGCTCTTTCAAACGTTCGACCACCAAGGGGTTCACATCCCAAATTTTTTGACCTTTGTATTCAGGGACTTGGTCAGTGAAGCGACCGGCTTCGTCGACGGGCGAATAAACTTTCAGACCATACTTGAGACCGACGAGATAATCGTCTTGGCCGTGACCGGGAGCGGTGTGTACCAAACCGGTTCCGCCTTCGAGAGTGACGTGATCACCCAAGACGAAGAGTGACTCTCGCTCATAGAACGGATGTTGCGCCGCGAGCTTTTCAAACTCAGCTCCCTTGGCAAAAACACCGGTTTCCTTAAACGTTAGCCCGGTGTCTTTCTCCACTGCTTCGCGCAGATCTTTGGCGATGACGATGATGTCAGTCCCGGAATCATAGAAGCCATAGTCATAATCGGCATGGAAGGCGACACCTAAGTTCGCAGGTAATGTCCAAGGAGTGGTTGTCCAGATCATCACCGAAACCGGTTTCGTGAATTTACCGAATTTCTCTACGCCGCGTACGAATGGAAAAAGAACGTAAATCGACGGGCTCTTATGGGTATGATACTCGACTTCAGTATCCGCCAGCGCCGTTTGCAGAGTCGGGCACCAGTAAACCGGCTTTTCACCACGAAACATAATACCTTTTTCAAGACAGCGTGCGAGTTCGCGCACTTCCTCGGCTTCGTACTCGGGCTGCAAAGTCAGATAGGGATGCTCCCAATCGGCGATGACACCAAGGCGTTGAAACTGTTCGCGCTGCTTACCGACCCATTTCAAAGCTTCCGCACGGCACAACTCACGAATTTCGGCCGGGCTTTTTTCTCTGCCCTTGGGGCCGAGCTCTTTGGAGACCTTTTGCTCGATCGGTAGACCGTGGCAATCCCACC
>SXRI01000248.1 GCA_005793615.1 Bdellovibrionales bacterium | reverse complement strand
GCTCAAGCGCTTTGAGAAAATCGTGATCAGCGCCACGCAGCAGTCAGGGCGGGGTGATTTAATGGTCATCGAAAAACCCGTCGGCATTGAAGAGGCACTCCAGACCTTTGGCCGGGACTCTGGAAAAACCGGTAGTGGACAGGCTGCGGGGCTTTTTGCCTTTGAAGGACAGGGGGTTTTAAGCGCGCGCGAGGGTCTGGGCAAAGTCCGTGCGTGCCAGCCGACCGACGTGTGGATATTCGCAGGCAGTGAGGGAGGATTTTCGGCCCGCGAAGTCGAACTCTTTAAGACATTTGATCTCCAGGCCGTCACGCTCGGCGGGCAAGTACTTCGTGTGGAAACGGCTTGCGTAGCCCTGGTCAGCATCATAAAGTATGATCTTGATTTGATGCGTTGATAGATGCGCTGATAGATGCGCTGATTGGCCAGAGGAGGATGCTCCGTGGAAGATTTTGAGTTCAAACCTTTGACCGATGGTCTCGGATTCCATAATACCGCAGGTACCCACAAGCGTGATGAAAATGCAAAGAGTGCAACCTCCTCTGCCGCGACTTTGCAGTCGTCGGCTCAACTCGCGTCGCAGTTTGGTTCGCAATTGGCAGCAAAGAATGAGGCGCCACGCTCGGCTCTGAAATCGGCACCTACGATTTCCGCGAAGACCGATTTTTCGTCTGGCAGCGAGAGTTCTCGGTCCCATTCCCAGCCGGTTTCGCAGCCGATCTCACAGAGCATATCCGATTTGATTGCGTCGCTGCCACCTTCGCTCGATTTCATCGAAGAGCAGAAGAAGCCTCGTGAGAGAACGCCGGAGATGGAGCCCAACTTGCCGTTACCGGACGGCCCCCGGCCGCAAATTTTTCAGCCGTTTGCCCGTGAAGATTTCAAGGCTGGTTCCTCGGTGTTGGCAGGTGGACCAACGGTTGGATCCGCTCTGGGGGCAAAGAATTTGACTTCGTCGTTGGCTTCATCAATGGCTTCATCAATGGCCTCATCACCCTATCGGGAGCGTTTGGATGAGAGTTTTGCACGCGCCTTTCCGCATGCCGAACGTCGCCCTGAAGCAAAATCCGAGTTACGTTCCGAGACCCACGAGGCAAAAGCCACGGCAAAACGTCTTCATCAGGAAGCTGAAGCCCAAGGACTGCAGGCTGTCGCTAGTCATTTTGGGGCGGGTTTTTTGGATGCGATGATTGTTACGGGAGTGGGCACGATCTTGCTGGTCGCGATCATCCTGATTACGCATATCAATCTTTGGGGTTTGCTCAGCAATGCTCAAACCGACCGACCGACGCAACTGCATATCGCGCTATTGTTTATCTCGGTCATGCAGCTCTATTTACTGACGGCCCGTAGTTTCTTCGGAGCCTCGCTGGGTGAGTGGGCTTTTGATCTTCAGCTGGGTACGCGTGAAGACCAACAAACAACAATCTATCCACTTTTGGTGGCATGGAGAACGTTGATCATCACCTTAACCGGTATCGTTATTCTGCCGGCAATTTCTTTGTTGCTCGGCCGCGACCTTGCTAGTCAGGTCACAGGACTACAGCTTTATCGCAGGATCTGAGGTCTCACGTGGGTAAAGTTGCTCAGTCTTGGGATGAGTTGGTGGTTGATCTAAAGCGTCTTCGCTCCAAAGGCTCTAAGGTTGTCTTCACCAATGGCTGTTTTGATATTCTCCACGTCGGACATGTTCGCTACCTGAAGGAAGCTCGTCAGCTGGGTGACCTGTTGGTGATCGGTTTGAACACAGATGCCAGTGTCCGGCGACTAAAAGGTCCTGAGCGTCCGCTGCAATCCGAGGCGGCCCGTGCCGAGATTTTGGCGGCTTTGGCGTGCGTGGACTTCGTGGTCCTCTTTGATGAGGAAACTCCAGAGCAATTGATTCACCAGGTGCGACCCGATGTTCTTGTCAAAGGTGGTGATTATTCCATTGCCACGATTGTTGGTGCGCCGTTCGTTCAGTCCTATGGCGGACAGGTGAAGGTACTGCCTTTTTCTACGGGGTTTTCGACGACCTCGATCATTGAAAAAATGAAGAGCTAAAAATGAATACCGAGTTTGCCGCTGTACACTGGGAGTGTATAGCGGTCGATCTGCAGTGATACGAAAAGGCTTGAGAACTTGAGTGTTCCGCCAATCACGGTATGAAAATGCGATACATATTCTGTTTCTGAGAACCGGCTGTCAGTGAGGCCCGTAGGACCACCGATGAAAGTGCCGGTCGACTCCGCGAGACCAAAGCCGGCAAAGAGCGAAATATTTCCTGAATCAACCCCGCCGATCAAGTCAAGGCCTCGCGTCTGTGTACTCAGCATGGCCCCAATATTGGAACTATTCATATGTGCCAAGACGCTCAGGCTCAGATGGAGGAACGGAGCTTGGTAAAAACCCCATCGGAGGATCCCGCCAAACTGTGCGATTTCATCTTGGCGCATATAGGGGGTAAATTGGATGAAAATGTCTACGTTGTTATAGAGTCCTTTGCCGATGGTGATCCGTGAGAGCGAAGTGTTTTGCTGTGGCGGCGTGATACCGCTACCGAGTCTACCGAGATTGTCGGAGGGAAAGCTCTCGAGCGAATAACCGGCTTCGAATCCCGTATAGCCGCCAAGGGGATACGGATCAGAGAGAATCTTACTGGCAGTGCCGAGGCCAATGATCCGCAGTGCTTCAAGACGTTCATTTTTGGCCATGCCTGTTGGCAGTTGAATGGATGCGAGCGCAGTGGCTGGTACAACAAGCAAAGTGTTGAAAAGAAAAAGTGCTTGCAAAAGTAAATGGCAAGGTCCTAAGCGAAACATGCGCACAGTTTCCACCCACTTGAAATCGACGGCAAGCTCTTTAAGAACTTCAGTGCGGGTTTTGGCCGTGACCGAGTGGCGCGAGTTGGGACTGCAATTGAGCTAAGGTTTGTGCCGCGGTTGTTCGAACGTTGGTGTCGGTGCTTTGGTGCGACACGGAGTTCAGAGCTGTGACGAGCGGTTGAAAATAGCGAACAAGTGCGGCCGAGTTCACTTGTTGACCGGCTCCTTGCGCGCCCTGTTGTGGTGGTGAGTGTGCGCCGCTCAGGTGCTGGGTTGCGGCGGCCTTGATCACACGCAGAGCTTCCATGACGACGGCGGGGTTGCGCTCGTTGTTCAACACTTCTGCAAGGTAGCGCAGATTGGGGAGTTGCGCGTAGCCATTGACGATACCCAAAGCTTGTTCGTGGACACCAGGAGTCGGGTCGGCGCTTGCCATGGTAATTAACAAACCGAAGCTGGTTTGGCTCGGAGTTGAGCCGAGAGCGAAGACTGCATGTTGGTGTAATTCCGGGCGCTTGTTTTTCATGAGCGAGCGCAGTACGCCGTAGAATGTCTGTGGCGGCACATCACCTTCGCGATATGATTTTACAAAACGTTGCATGCGCGAGAGATCTTTGCTCTTGGCAAGATAGGCTTCCCACTCGGTTGCCGATACAGGCTTGTTGGCTGGAGTCGCCGGCGAAGGGTTGGGCGACTCAGTGATCTGCGGAGTGGCGATATCTTGATTGTCCTCGAGCTCAGCGGCTTTCTTTTTCTCGGCCTCTTCAGCTTCGGCCTTTTCTTTAGCTTCACGTTCCTGAAGTTCGAGCTCGGCTTGGGCCTTCTCGGCGGCTTCTTTTTTGGTCGTTTCTTCTTGCTGTTTTTTGACTTCTTCCGCCTTTTGCTTGGCCATACGAACGGCATCTTCACGGCGTTTTTTCTCTTCGGGAGTCTCCGGACGAACCCCAGGCACGGCAGGCATTCCCGGAACGGAAGTTACCTGCGGCGCGGTCGGTGTTGATTCCGGGGGCGTTTGCATGGATGCCGGTAATTCCTCGGGACTGAGCTGGTGGGGAACAATCACTTCGTCGGCTTTACGACCCGATTGTGCGCGCTTACTCATTTCGGTCTTTTTCTCGGGAATGTAAACCTCTCGGCCCTCATCGAGAATCGTCTCGAAGCGGGTGAAGCCAGCCAGACGCACTTTCCCTTTGCCGGCTGGAGATTTCATCATCTCCAAACACATGCCGACTGCGAGTCCGATTCCTAGAAAAATCCAAAAGCCATTGCGTTCCATGCCTGCCACTAGTTCACGATCCGCGCCGTCGGCCGACAAATTTAACTATCTGAAATTAATAGAGTATTCCCGGCGACTGCGAGCGTCTCAGGTGGCTCCAGTGTCTGAACTCTCGACAGGACTCCAAGGGCAAATAAAAAACCGTGCCTTATCAATGGGTTAACCTTAATCTGGAGGCGACACCTATGAGTGACCAATCAGGCTCTTTAAGCAAACTTGCAGAAGCTGGGGAAATCCCCGCACTTGCGCGCCTTTTGACCGTGCTTGAACGCGACGGCACCAATTGTTTTGCGCGTTTTCCAGAGCTCATTTGTCCGCAGCATCAGGCTTTTCGTATCGGAATCACGGGGCCTCCCGGCGCAGGTAAATCAACTTTGATTGGACAGTTGATAGGTCGGTTTCGTGCTCACGGCTTGCGTGTCGCCGTCATGGCTGTCGATCCATCGAGTCCATTTTCCAAGGGTGCGGTATTGGGTGATCGCATTCGTTACAGCCAACATTTCAATGATCCCGGGGTATTCATTCGCTCGCTCGGTTCGCGCGGCAGTCTCGGCGGTCTCAGTTCTTCGGCGTACTTGATGGTGCGCGCTTTTGACTTGGCGAAGTTTGATGTGGTTTTGATCGAAACCGTTGGTGTCGGTCAGACCGAACTTGAAGTTATGAATGTCGCCGATTTGGTGGCGGTGGTTCTCGTGCCGGAATCAGGTGATTCGATCCAGGGCATGAAGGCTGGCCTCTTGGAGATTGCGGATCTCTTTGTGGTCAATAAGGCGGACCGACCGGGTGCTGATGCTTTTTCCCATGAGCTGGAGGCGTCACTCAATCTTGTGCAACGTGGAAGTCAGACCAAGCTGGTGTGTACCACGGCAACGAACGGCTCCGGTGTTGATGAACTTTTCGCATTTTTCGATGAGGCATTGGCGAAAAAAGAGTGGCGAGAGCGGCGCAACTCGAGTCAGCGCTTGCGGGCCGAAGCGCAAGCTCTTTTACGGGCCCAGGCTGAGCGTGAAATTCAATCCCGCATGGACGCGATCTCCTCGGCAGAAGATTTTCTGGCAGTCTTTGCCACCAACACGAGAGTGATTAAATGAATGATGAGAGTCAGGGAGCTGAATTCCGTACCTTGGACGCGAGTGGCGCTGAAAAGTTTAAGAATGAATTGCGCCTTGGAGTTGAATCCGTTGGGATCTTGACCGACGACAATCAACAATTTTTATTTCGTCTCACCTCGGTGGGCAATGTCTTGGCTGTCGATGGCGTGAAAGCGGCCGTGGTACCGCCAGCAGGTCGGGTTTTGAAGGTCGGCGAGAGTGCACAGTTGGTTTGCCTGATGAGTGATGGCTGTTATCTTGTCCGGGTTCATGTTCGTGCTGTTGACGGTGGTGAGGTGAGATTCGTTTTTGAAAAGGATATTCACCGTCTTGAACGGCGCAACGATTGCCGAACACTCGTGCCGCCTGGATTTGCGATTTCCTTTCGCTTGAACAGCGTGAATCGCGCCTTGGTGTCGAACAAGGCAGCGGCACCCAGTAGTGGGCACGATAAACTTGCAGTGATCGATGTCAGTTCACGTGGGTTTCGGTTGCGGTGGACTTTGACGGAGGTCGGTGGGGATTCGAACTCCGGTCTGCCTGAGCTCAAGGTCGGAGATCACGTCAGTGGTGAATTGAGTCTTCCGGCCGGACGAAGGGCCGAGATCTTTGCGGCCGTTCGCAATCTTGGATCGGTGAACGGGCAGCTCCAAGTCGGTCTTGAGCTTCAGAATCCGACCATCCGAGATGAGCAGCTCTTGCTCTTTGCTTGTATGCATATCCGTCAGCAAACGGCCTTATGAAAGCCGTGCCTATTTTTTTAAGTAGTTGATTTTACGTTAATTAACACCTTTTTAATGCAAAGCATCAATTTCCCCTTAAGTTATAACGCGCCACGCCGAAGAGTTGCCTGACTGCTGAAATGTTCGTTATTTGTGGGCTACGTCTCCTCACCCCAACCCGGGATGACTCCTGGGTTTTAGGGAATCCACGAGGGAGACGTTATGGGATTGAGAATTGGTACTAACATTGCCTCGATTTCTGCGCAGAGGAATTTGGAGCGTAGCTATTCTGAGACGTTACGCGCATCCCGAGCCTTATCATCGGGTTCGCGTATCACTAACCCCGGCGATGACGCCGCGGGATTCGCCATAGCGGAAAGCCTTCGTGCGCAGGCGGCGAGCTTGCGCCAGGCCAAAAGGAACTCGGATAATGCCGAGGGCCTGATTCAGGTCGCCGAAGGCGGACTGAATGAGCAGAACAACATTCTCGTGCGTTTGCGCGAGCTCGCCGTTCAGGCTTCGAGTGATACGGTTGGTGACGATGAGCGCGGCTTTCTCGATACCGAGTATCAGAATCTCGTGGCCGAGTTTGATCGTATCGCGCAAACCACCCTGTATGCTCGTAAACAACTCTTAACAGGTACCAACAAGACCTATGAATTTCACCTCGGCACGGGCAATACCGAGAACGATATCATTCAGTACAAACTGGATACTGACACGCGAGCTTCATCGGTGCGAATTGAAGGCACGGATGTTCGTGACAAGAGTTCGGCTCGCGGAACTTTAGCGACTCTCGATACAGCGATGCACAAGATAGCGCAAGCGCGAGCGGGTTTCGGCGCCATGCAGAGTCGTTTTGAAATCGCCTCGAATAATCTTTCCATTCAAGGAGAAAATATCGAGTCAGCTCGCTCGCGTATTGCCGATGCTGATGTCGCCCATGAGGTATCGCGTCTTGCTCGAGGGCAAGTGCTACAGGAATTTGGTACTGCAGTTCTTGCGCAAGCGAACCAAATGCCGGCGAAAGCTCTCAAACTCTTATGATCTGATGCGTCATTGGTGCTCAGTGACGCTTTCCCTAGACCAAAGACGGGCCTTAGAAAATATTTTTTTCTCCCACCTTTTTTAATATAAACATACACAAGACGCGCTGCATCCATCTCGCGCACTGGACCAAGGGCTAAAGCTTCCTGGACCAAGGCCGAGAAGTACTGTGAACACGTTGGGACAATCCCGAAGCGAACGTTTCAGCAGTCAAGCGAAACGCCCCCGCCTAAAGATCAAGCCCGCGGTTCGAGAGCGGACCAGTCACCCGCGCTCGGACTTGCGAGCGGTCTCCAACAAACAAAAGTAGTTTGTGCTTCATGCCGGATTGGCCGGTTTGCGGCACTTAGATTTAACCGCATGGATGCCCTTGGCAACCGGGTGATGGGCACTCGTTTAGTTTGCCTTGGTTCTGTGGGGCCTCGATCACGAGGCAAGTTTGGAGGCAGTTATGGGCTTAAGGATTTCAACAAACGTCGCGGCGATCAATGCGCAACGACAACTTTCCACGCAGCAGAAACGTAATTCGCATGCGTTAGCGGCTTTATCATCAGGTAGCCGAATCGTTAACGCAGCCGACGACGCCGCGGGTCTCGCGATCTCTGAGAACATCAAAGGTCAGACTCGAGGTATCAGTATCGCACGCCAGAACGCGTTCAACGCGATCTCGCTGGTTCAGGTTTCGGAGGGCGGCCTCAACGAAATCAACAACATCTTAATTCGCTTGCGGGAATTAGGCGTGCAAGCAGCCAGTGATAACGTCGGCGACACCGAACGTGAATTCCTCAATACAGAAGCGCAACAGTTGATTGAAGAATCCAACCGGATCGCGAAGACCACTCGCTTCGGTAACAAAAAACTTCTCGATGGCTCAGGCGAGCAACTCGAGTTCCATGTCGGTCCGTTTGGCGATATGGATAACGTTATCAGTTATAACACCAACGCCAATGCGACGACATCGGCGATCGGCATCGATGGTGTGACCGTTTCATCCAAAGACAGTGCACGGGATACCCTGCAAACGGTCGACGACGCCTTGATTAAACTCGGAAAAATGCGCGCCGACTTCGGTGCCGTACAAAGTAGATTGAATACCACGGTGTCGAACCTCGATATTCAATACGAAAACCTTTCATCCGCAAATTCTCGCTTGCGTGACGCCGATGTCGCGTACGAAAGCGCGGAATTGGCGAATTCGAGCGTCTTGCAGAATGCGGCGGTTTCGGTCATGGCGCAAGCCAACCAGCAACCGTCTTCAGCTCTGCGACTCCTGGCATAGGTTCGCGAAGTACAAATAGATACGCCCGGCTACTGATCTTGTGGCCGAGGTGCATCTGACTCAGGCCTCCTTAAGTCGACAGATGCTGTCAACGGCCTCTGCGTCTAGGGAGATCTAGGATTGATTTCAAGTTCGATGAGTCGTAGCCCACAGTAACGACTCTTAAGCCCACCCCGGAGGGTTCCTCTCCGGGGTTTTTGTCTACTTAGGTCGGTTCGACCTCGGTCGATCAGACTTTTTTCCACAGACCAAGGTCTAGAAAAACCCCTTCCAACGACCAGAAAAGCATGACCAAAGTCCAGTTTGCCTACGACTTAGGTCCAGAATCGCTAGACGTGACTTCAGTCGCAACTCGACTCGCCGAAAGGTTTGTTGTGAGTAACACACGGACCAAGTAGTCCGGTAGCGAGCCAAGGCGAATCGAGTGACTGCGATGAACCCGAGCGATGACCTGCCTAGACGAACGCCCATGCGTGAAAACACCGACGTGTTCAAATTTTAAAACAAATGGCGCCAGGGAATTTAAAGGCGCTCGTCTGCGGGTGCTCAGTAGGTTGAGTCGATGCCGACGCACGTGACGGAGCGTGTGCCAAAATAGGGGGTCCCTTATGGGATTGAGAATTGGTACTAACCTTCCATCGATTGCAGCTCAGCGTTCACTCGCGGGCAGTATGCGTGAGATGCAAAAATCTTACGCACAGTTGTCGTCAGGTTCACGGATCACGAAATCCGCTGACGATGCCGCAGGTCTCTCGATTTCTGAAAACTTGAAATCGACAATCCGCGGTTATCAACAGGCAGGTCGAAACGCCAATGATGGTATTTCGCTCGTGCAAACTTCAGAAGGCGGTCTCAGCGAGATCTCCAATATCTTGACTCGCTTGCGTGAATTGGGTGTACAGGCTTCATCTGACACCATCGGCGATCAGGAACGTGAGTTCATCAATAAGGAAGTTCAACAGCTCAAATCGGAAACTGATCGTATCGCCAAGACCACTCGTTTCGGTCAGGTGATGTTGCTTGACGGCACCGGTAGCGCTTTCGACTTCCAGGTTGACATCAACAATACTGAAAACGACCGGATCAGCTTTGATTCAGGTCAACAAAACGCGACGCTGTCGGCACTAGGCCTCGACAGTCTCGATTTATCATCGAAAGATGGCGCGCGTGAATCCCTAGAAACTGTTGACGTTGCACAAAAGAACGTCAGCGGTCAGCGCGCCAACCTTGGTGCCTTGCAGAGTCGATTGATTTCGACATCGGATCAAATCGCGAGCAGCGTTGAGAACTTCTCAGCAGCTAATTCGCGGATTCGTGATGCCGACATCGCGCAATCATCGGCGGAGCTCGCTCGTAACTCAATTTTGCAGACCGCATCGGTTGCGACTTTGGCTCAAGCGAACCAGACTCCTGGCCAGGCGCTGAAACTTATCGGGTGATGAGACTGGGCAGGGATATAAATTTCGATTAAACAAGTAGGATTTGTTTTATAGGTCCACGGATTTTACAGGGAAGGGGCCTCCTTCCCTTCCCGGTACCACACCTACCTCG
>SXRI01000247.1 GCA_005793615.1 Bdellovibrionales bacterium | reverse complement strand
GTCTCGAAGATGTGTTCCACGATTTTGGCATGGGCGCGGGCGGAACGGCCCGTGATTTTCCAGGCGCACAATCAGGAACGATCCCGTCGAGTGGTACACTGCCGAGTGATAACTACCTGTCGTTGATTTCTCAAGGTGTCTCGGTTCGTACGGGGCTCTCGGTGACTCCATTAGAGGTCGTGCAGGCTTATAGTGCCATCGCCAACGGCGGGCATTTATTACGAGCCATCCCACTGAGCAAAAGTGCATCGCCGGAGTTAGTGCGCGAGGTTCTTTCACCTGAGGTCGCAAGTGAAATGCGCAAGATCCTACGCCGAGTAGTGACAGATGGTACTGGTAAAGGAATTCGCAATTCCGTAGTCGAGCTCGCCGGCAAAACAAGTACGATCATCATCAACGGCAATCAACGTGTCGGTGGCTTCGTCGGCTTTGCCCCTGCCGCGAACCCCAAGATAGTTGTCTATGTCATGATTTTCGATCCAAAGATTACTGGCGCATGGGGCTCTACTACCGCAGCTCCCGTCTTCCGAGAGATCACGGAAAAAACGCTCAAGCAGTGGCCGCAGAAAATCTAAATAACTTTTTTGAAATTGAAGTCTGGTCAACGCCGCCCCGTTTTGCTGGGCGGCACTTACTGAACGCTGGTGTATTCAAGAATACGAGACATTCTCTGCGACAACGGATCTCCTCCGCGAGCGCCTGCATTCAAAGCCTCGAGCGATTGTCGGGTGATCAAATCACCATCACGTAAACCGGTGCGTGAGAAAAGCGAACCCTCACGAATATAAAGAACACGCCAACCGCGCTCTTCCTCCATCACATGAATCTGATTCGGAAGATCCTCCCAATCGCGCTCCATATCTGTCGCAAGATCCTCGGAGACCGTGAGATTAACATGCTCAGTCGTATCGGGAGCTCCAGCAGACGAGGCAGGTGTCGGCATTGGTGTAGCACTGGGCGCAGCCGCGGCTTTCGGCGCTTCCCCTGACGCTGACTCGGATCCTGATTCGGGCGTCGGCTCGGATTCCGAGGCGGCGATCTCTGCTTCTTGCGAAGCTTCCAGAGGGGTTTCAGGTACTCGTATTCGACTCGCCTGATAGCGACCAGCCGCGTACCACAATAAAATTCCGATAATGATGATTCCAAAATATTTTTTCATAAGCGCACAGAGATTAGTTGCAAACACCGTGAATTTCAAGCTCAGGAGCCAAGCTTCCAACTATCGGCAACTATTCACATTTTCTATTTTTTTAACCACGATTGACGAGAGGCGCAAAGTCTCTCAGACTCGTTGAGAGAAAACTTCGTTTCATCAGGTGGGCTCGGATTCATGAGGATTCTTTGCGTTCTTCTTCTACTGTTCGCGACGCGCGCGTTGGCGCATCCGATGGATTTGGCCTCACTCACCATTACGCCAGTTGATGATCGCCTACGATTTGTCTTACATATTCATGAACTCGCGGCAGTGCGCATTCTCAAACTTGAAAACCAAAATCTCAACCTTGCGCAGCTCGATACCTACGCCCAACCGCTTTTCCAAGCAACTCTCGGAGAAACACCCGCACACCTGGACGGCAAACCCTGTCAGTGGGCGCGTCCCGAGGTGGTGCTTTCGGGCGATGGCGGCGCGAGAGATGGCTCATTCATTGATCTCAAGGTGGTGGCGATTTGCACGACTTCGAAATTTGAGCCCTTTTTTCTGCAGCTTGATTTTCCCTTCCTTAAGGACTCGCCTCGACAATTTCAACTCTTAGTGAAGGTCGATGGTCTCGCTTCGACCTCAGCTCCGACGGTCATGAACTCCGCGAACTTTAAAGCCGAGATCGGTAAACAAAATGTAATTAGTATTGGCGGCTTTGTCTTGATGGGCATGGGTCACATCGGCGTATTACCGGAAGAATGGCGGAACCCCGAAGGGGAGCTTCGTGCAGCCGAGGGCCTCGATCACATCTTCTTTTTGCTGGCGATCATTTTTGCCAGTGTCAGTTTCATCGAGCTACTTAAGTGCGTCACCGGTTTTTCCCTCGGTCATTCGCTCACCCTCGGACTCTCAGCATTCCAAATCATGCATGTTCATAGCATCTGGGTGGAAGTCACTATCGCTTTTTCCATCGCCTATTCGGCAGGTGTCGTGCTCTTTCGTCCCAAAGCCCGTCATCGCTGGTGGTTGACGACGGCCTTTGGAACTATTCATGGCTTAGGTTTCGCTTCAGCCCTTCAAGAGCTACAGCTTTCAGCGGCAGAAACATGGCGCGCGTTGATCGGCTTCAATCTCGGCATCGAGTTTGGTCAACTCGTCATCGTCGCGCTCATGGTACCGACTCTGTATTTTCTCGCGCAACGCACGCCTCAAGTCTACCGCTGGGCCCATCGCGGTGGCACCCTCGTTCTGTTTCTCACCGGCTCGTACTGGTTTTTGATTCGTCTTTTGAGCGCACTGATAGCTCTCTAGAGAGAGCAAGCATAGGGCGCGCCTCTTCTTGACGCAAAAAAAGAGGGCTTAAGGCCCTCTTTTTACTAAATACGATTCATTGCTTTCGACGAGCTATTTTTTCAATCTCTGACCTTGGCGATGAGCCGTGAGGTCGCTTGCCACGCTTGATCCAAGGGGCCGAGAGCCGGTCCGGAGAGATAAGGAAACTCTTTTACCATATTCGCGGTATAGCCAACCACGTCGACGCCATCGCCCACGCGTTTGCCATCGTACCCACCGACATAAAGCGTGAAGAGTACATCCATGATGTCATCGACCGGCTTACGACCGCCGCAGGTTTTATGGCGCTTGCCCTGCAAAATCGACTTTTCGATCTCGAGGAACCCTTCCGCGTCACAGGGTTTTGAAATATCAACTACCAAAAAGTCATCCGCCAAAATAGCCGCCAGCGGCTGACGGGCCTCTTCGAACCAATTCATGGCGCCATCGACCTTGTCATAATGTCCGATGTTTCTAAACAATCTTTCTTCATATTGAGATTGATTCGACGGAGTTACCTGAAATGGGCGATCGAGGTTAAAAATATCTCGTAATTCAGCGCCATCTCGTTTGATCATACTGACGTTGGTGATCTCAGGTCGACCAACACGATCCAGCTGACGAGCACCGCCGTCGGTAACGGCCTGCGCCGCCAAAGCAATCATGCTCGGGGCGTTGTCGCCAAAGAGTTTCTTAACATCAACATCCATAACGATACTTAGACAGTTGATGTCGTGCATGATGTTAAATCTTAAAGGAAGAGTGGGGAAGCTTCCTTTCTCTCCGAGTGCCAAGGCGAAAGCGAAATCAAAGTAAAATGGATCGAGACGCATTCCCGCAAACAGCCGGAAGTCATCGCCCTCACGCGCTTGTTGGATGGAGTTGAACTTCACCGAAGCCATCTTACCATTTGAGGCTTTGCAAGTCGCCACATGAGCCGCGACATTATCAGGAGTCACAAACGAACAACTGATAGTGACTTCATCACTCGTATCGAACCCAATAGGCTGGCCGGCGGCGCGAATCTGCGCGCGACGAAGATAGAAATTGTAACTGACCTTCTCAGAAAAATGGCCTCCGGCAGGTACGATCGGGTAGGTATCTAAGACAACCGATAAAAATCCCGGCTTTCCGGGAGTCGGAAAAGCGTAGATATCTGTCAAATCGCCAACGCGATGCTGAGTGGTGACCGGTCCGTCGATATGATCGCTGGCAAAACTTGCTGAGCTGAAAGCGAGAGCCGCAAAAAACAAGATTATGTGTTTCATCTTTTTTTCCTCAATAAAATTTATTTTAGTTGGTGATTTCTAAAACGCCGCTCAACTGCTCGCGGAAGGTCTGCTCATTCACTTCAGCTCGTCCGGTGGGCGAAATGACATAACAACCAACAGCCTTGATCGCAGAACTTCCTTCTGCCGAATAGAGATGTCCCGGCCCCCAATGGAGCGTTCCCGGCACTTGCGTCAACTTAAGTACTTCACCCTCAGAGACCGAAACCGGTTTTGTCGAATTCTCAGTGAAGAGAACACAATAGCGCGAAACATTTTTCGAATTCTTCTCGTTGAGATCCTTCACTT
>SXRI01000246.1 GCA_005793615.1 Bdellovibrionales bacterium | reverse complement strand
GTTGCTGTTTCCTCGACCGCCGGCGCTAACGATAGCAAACTGACTTTCACCGGTGATGCTCGCCTGCGTACTGAGCGTGATATGACCTACTTTGGTACCACTTCCGAAAACCTCTACACGCGCACACGCTTTCGCCTGAAAGCTGACGCCACCGTTAACGATCAGTGGAACGCCACCGCGCGTCTGTCGACCGGTGGCAACCAATACGGCTCGCATTTCACTAACGGAAGTTCGGCCTACGGCCCACGCCAAGCCATGACGCTTGACCAAGCTTTCCTCACCTATAAGGCGATGGATGGCATGAGCCTGCAACTCGGGAAAGTGCCTGTTTCCTTTTGGACCGCAGGCAATACGGTGACTGCAGGTGTGTGGAACTTCGATCAGTCGTTTGAAGGCTTGCAAATGAAGTGGATCGGCGACTCTGGCGCCTTCAAACCCTACTTCACGGCGACCTACGCATCGCTGCTCGAGAATACGACCTCGGCCGATCTCACTCTTTTTGGCGCACAGCTAGGCACCAAGTGGACAAGCGATGATCTGTCAGCGAATTTCGCGATTGGCAGCTATAACTTCAACAACATCAAAGGTAGTACGCCAGTAAATAATGGTCACTCGGGAACCACCAGTTACGGTAATGGTCGCGGCAACACACTTGCCGGCACCGCCTACAAATACGAGTATGCTGAAACCGCAGTTGATGCGGAAGTGACCTACAACGCAGCCTTCGCTCCGGTGCAGGCTTTCGGCGGATACATCACCAACAACGAAGGTGATGCGAAGACTGGAATGTTCGGCGGCTTGAAAGTTGGCGCCCTGAAAGACGTCGGCTCATGGCACGCTTCTGCAACCTATAAAGATTTCGGTGCCGACGCGTTCTTCGCGTTCTACTCGGAGCCTTCAGCCAGCATGGGTGGCGGCAGCAATTTCTACGGTTCAGAATTCCAACTGGGTTACCAGGCATTCACCGCAGTTTCGTTGGTGTTCAACTACCACAACACCTATCACTATATTCCCGCTCTCGGCGGTCGCGCTCCATCGGATCTCTACGTATTCGACGTTTCCGCGACATTCTAAGAAACCGTTGGCTTAGAGCGTACACAAAAAAGGGGGATCTCATCCCCCTTTTTTTTCGTTCTATTGCTAGCCTCTACGGTGGAGATTGTGCGAGGCGCGCGAGATCCTTCAATGCGCGCTCGTTGGCGCGAAGGGCGTCGATCAAATCATGTAGGATCTGCTCTCGTGCCGAGAGTTTGGACTGCAGCGATTGCAGTTCAACCTGATCATATTCATTCATTTGTGACTTCGAGTTCAGCGCCTGAATTCGACGCATCACATAGCCTGAATCAATCGCCGTCAGTTGCGAACAATGATGGGCACAGTTTTTGAGACGCGCCATAATACCGGTATAAATCTGCTGGGCATTGAGCCGATCAGGTGAATCAAAGGAACGTAAACGAAGAAGTACGGCTTGATTCATTGCCACAGCTTGATCGAACTGTCCCAGCGCACGCTCGACTTCTTCGGGATGCGGGAATTTGGGTGTCGCGAGTAGCGACCTGAGTTTTTCGACCGTCGCCCGATCACCTTCCGTTTCCATCGGTTCATGGCGCCAAGACTGGTCCACCGGCGCACGAGCACGACCGCGGAGGTATATCGTCAACCCCGGTAACCCCAACATAAAATAAGAGAAAGTCGCAACCCACGCGTAGGGTGAGTCAGTCAATAGCAGTAGCACCACAACCGCAAGACCGACGCCCGCAGGATATAGGAACTCGTTTTTCTGAATCACTTCGGAAATCGACCAAGGCTCGGACTCTCGCTCCACCTCGGCATCAAAATCCTGATGATCCTTTCGGGCAGGATCGGCCATATTGATTTTAATTGTAACAAAACTCGACCGAACGAGCACCTGACCGTTAGCCTTGACCATCACCGGCTGTCCGACAATGCTAGCTGGATGCGGACTAAGGTCTAACAAACTTGAAATCACTCGAAACCAAAGGGAAGACCACGATGACGACACCCCGACACTCTGTTCTCGTGACTGGCGCATCGACCGGAATCGGTTACGCCATCGCCACCGACCTGGCTAAATCCGGACATCAGGTTTTCGCCTCGGTTCGCAAGCCAGAAGATGCCAAGCGACTTGAGGCCGATCAGTCCAATATCACTCCAGTGATCTTCGACGTCTGTGATGAGGCCGGAATTCAATCTGCTTTTAAGAGTATCTCCGGGCGCCTGGCTCCTGATCAGCCGTTTTCTTTGATCAACAACGCCGGCATCGCGGTACCCGGCCCGCTTGAGAACCTTCCGCTGGCGGATTTTCGCCGCCAGTTCGAGACTAACGTCTTTGCTGCGCTTCGCATGACCCAGGTTTTTCTGCCACTGATCCGCGAGACGAATCGAAAAAAAGGACGCATTATCAATATGAGCTCCGTCTCTGGCAAGATGACCACGCCTTTTCTCGGCGCCTATTCCGCGTCGAAGTTCGCCCTTGAAGCGATATCGGATGCGCTTCGCCGCGAGCTCGGACATGAGGGCATCAAGGTCTTACTCATCGAACCTGGTCTGATTCAAACTCCTATCTGGGGAAAAGGCGAAGCCTCACTCAATCTGGCGGTCAGTGACCAATATCAAAAGCCCTTTCAACGTTTCGTCAAAGGCGTGGCCAAAAATGTCGACCGGTTCGCTCTTCCGGTTGAAGTGGTAAATGAGGCCGTTAGACGCGCCCTCTTCGAGGATCATCCGCCGGCTAGACAAATCGTCGCCAGTTTGCCGATACGTTTAAAGGTTGAGCTGGGCGCGCTCTTACCAAGTCAATGGATTGATCGCCTTCTCGTGGGCGATCTCTTTAGGAAGTAAGCCGGCCAGAGTACGGGCCAGAGTACGAGCCAGAGGAGGCGCCAACTAAACCTCACCTAAGTGAAGGTTCCACCACAGAAAATTTTACCGATTGCGACTCTATTGGTGCCCGTTTATTGTGCTCACAAACGAGGTACCCCTATATGTTGATTCGCAAACTTCTTCTCGTTGCCATAGCGGCAATGGGCGCTACTGCTTGCACGAAGGCTCCGTCATCCCAACCACCGGCGCCGCTAACACACGACCTCGCCCTGAGCGGTCTTAAACAAAGTGAGTTTTCTACTGATAGCCAGCAATTCGCCAGACCATCTGAAGAGATGGCCGAGCGGGGCTACCAAGTACTTAGTTACGCTCTGCAAGCATCGTTTGATTGGCAGCTCAATACTTTAAAAGCCACAGTCGTCATCGATTTGGAACGCAAGCCTGGTACACAGACGATTCTCCTCGACAGCCACGTTGAGCGAATTGTCCGCGTTGAGGTGGTGGGTAACGGCGAAATTCCGTTTACTGTTGATCGCCAGAAAGGTCTTTTGGAAGCCTTTCTTCCCAAAGAACTCACGGCTTTGAAGCTTAAGTTACGCGTCGGCTATGAAGCCAAAGGCGGCAGCCAAGCGGATCCACGCCGCCAAAATCTAGTAGCCATCGGCACCCGTGTCGGAGACCCGGCGAAGAGCCGCGTTCTGTACACGCATTCCGAGCCACGCGCGGCTTCGGCGTGGATGCCCTGTAATGATCGGCCCGACAATCGGGCGATCTTCCAGGTAGAGTTCTCTCTGCCCGTCAACGAGAGCCTGATTGCCAATGGGCGCTTGATTCGTGATGAGATCTCCGAAGGTCAGCGAATTATGGCCTACAAAACCGATCAGCCAATTCCGAGCTATTTGATGGCCTTCGCACAGGGTGATTTCGTCGCGGCGACTCGCCAGCATGGCGCGCTTCCGATCGCAATTTGGGCGCGTCGCGGAGTCGAAGTCGATCTACAAGGTCTTTTGGACGAAACTGACCGGCAGATTTCGCTCTTTGAAAAATTGCTCGTACCATTTCCGTTCGAAAAATACGTGGTCGTTCTGCTGCCCGAATTCGGTGGCGGCATGGAACACGCCAGCATCACCTTTAACGATGAGCAAAGCAGCTCACAACGTTTGGCGGGCGATCTCAGTTTGATGGGCCATGAGCTTGGCCACCAATGGTTCGGTGATCTCGTCACTGTGCGCACGTGGGAT
>SXRI01000245.1 GCA_005793615.1 Bdellovibrionales bacterium | reverse complement strand
TGAGTGAGACTTCCGAAGAAAATCGGGTCATGCTCCGCACCGCCACTCAGCGTATCAATGACATCGCCAATGGACTTTTGCGCCCGCAAGAAATGGATTCCGCGAAACGGAGCACGGGAATTGCGCCAGAACAGGTTGACCTGCTGAAAGACGTTATGTTGATTGCGTTGTTGGATGCCATTGTGAGCGAAAAGCGAATGCAATATCGCGAGAACATGGCGGTTGAGATACAGGCTGACCTTCATGCCGGTTATGGTTTATTTGCTGAAGTTCCGCCCGCCGATTTTTCACGTACCATTTCTAATCTGGTAAACAATTCGGTGGAGGCGCTTGCCGGCGGCGGTCGGGTTACCGTCGCGATCAATGGCGGCGATCACGATATTGATGTGGTGGTTCGAGATACTGGCAAGGGAATTCCTTCAGAGATTCTGGCCCGCATCGGCGAGCGCGGCATCTCTTATGGTAAAGACGGCGGAGATAGCGGATCTGGTCTGGGCCTCTATCATGCCCGGAAAACTGTTGAGAGTTCAGGCGGGAAGTTAACAATCGAATCGCAGGTTGGCAAAGGGACCACGGTCACAATGACACTCCCCCGAGCCAGGACTCCCAAGTGGTTCGTTGAATCGCTTCGTTTGGGTGAGGGTTTGACCGTTATATCGGTAGACGATGATCAAACGATCCACCAGGTCTGGGCCGAAAGACTGCAATCGGTCGATGCGACTCGGCTTGGAATCAAACATTTGGCCTTTTCATCATTGTCGCACTTCGAAGATTTCCTCAAAGTAAAAAGCGCAGGCGAGAGCCTGTTTCTAGTTGATTACGAGTTTCTTGGTCAAGATGGAACCGGGCTTGATGTGATAGAGCGAACGGGAATTCGTTCTAACACAGTTCTCGTAACTTCTCGCTTCGAGGAAACTCGTGTACGGCTTGGAGCAGAAAAACTGGGAATCAGAATTTTACCGAAGGTTCTCGCTCCGGTGGTACCGCTTAGCTTGAAAAAAGAACTGCGAAAATACGATGCTGTGCTGATCGATGATGATGTTGAATTAATACATGCAAGCTGGAAAATGGCAGCTACTGAGCAAGGGAAGAGCATTCTCTGTTTCTCGGGTGCCGACGAGTTCTTTGAAATGGCGCCCGAAATCCACAGAGCATCACCGCTATTTATTGATTTGAATCTCGGCGATGGACAGCGAGGAGATGTGATTGTCACCAAAGCTTTTGAAATGGGCTTTGATGACATTGCGCTTGCAACGGGATCTTGGGCCGAGAACCAGCGGCCTCCAACCGGTGCGCGAAGAATTATTGGCAAAGACCCCATATTCTAGGGACCAGCTAAACTCAGCTGGCCTGATACTGGGCGGCATGGACGTCGTTCACCGTAGAACATATGCGTTTCGGTCACCCGCGATTGTTTGTGTTTCTGCGCCGAGATTTTACAGAAGTGAACCACAAGAGATCGCGTCGCATCTATCCATCCCTAGGCCTCCAAATCAGACGCCGGAAGCGTAAGAAGTTGGGCTCGTATCCACGCCTCCCGCCCACACGCGCAACAGAGCTTCTCGTCGATCATGGAACGGGGTTTAAATCACGGGCCATGCTCGATTTGGCCTACAAGAACGAAATGCGTCTGGAGGTCACGAAAGTGCGAAAGCCGAACCAGGTCATCAATTCCTTTAACTCACAAGTGCACGTCGAAAGTCTCAACGAGCATGTCTTATTCGCTCTCGACGATTCAAGTTCGAAGATCGATCGGTGGCACTGGAACTACAGCAACTTCAATCCACACTCGATCTGTGTAGGACAGAAATGGATCACAGCCTCTTAAGTAACCTAGGTTCAAGTTTTCTGACGATGGGGCGCACCAAAAAAAGTGAAGGAATGCAAGTACCGCCGCAAGCAAGGTCCATTTCAGCAAAGCCACCGACAGCCTGTACCTCTCCATTGAAGCCAGCTCCCCCTCACATTTAGAAATCAGGTCCGTGTCAGCTGGCCTCAACACGCCAAACTCTCCTCGAATTTTACTTAAAAAAGTCCCGAGGCTTTGAGTTTGCCGACCAGATCAAGATCCGCATGCGAGACGATGAAGCCGCCGCGATTTTCAAATGCGGGTTTGCCATATCGAAGACGCTCACCGCTTGAAATCTCGATCACCTGACCACCCGCCTCTTCAACGATGATCTGGCCCGCGGCTGTGTCCCACTCGCTCGTCGGCCCCTTGCGCGGATAAACATCGATTGCACCCTCGGCAAAGCGACAAAATTTGAGTGCTGAGCCATAGCGCTGCACTTCTTTAATACCAAAGAGATCGTAAACGCCTTGCATCTTCTCAGAAGGCATCGAGCGCGAACCAGCACAAATCAAAGCAGTACGTGAGTTGTCGTGACGTAAGCGCTCGCCCTTGGGGCCATAAGCACCTTCACCTTGCTGCGCCCACCAGGTCTCTCCGCTCACCGGCCAATGTATCAAACCAAAGCTCGGGTACCCACTCTCCACGCGCGCTATACAAACCACGAAAGTATCAAGATGATTAACAAAGTCACGGGTTCCATCGAGAGGATCCACCAACCAAAACGGTTCATCAACAGGAGGCGGGCGATGTTTGGTATCATCCTCTTCCGAGACCACCAGCTCCTGAGTTAAACGCTTTAAGCCTTTGCTGATTACCTCGTGGGCGCGCACGTCGGCTTCGGTCACTGGAGACTGATCCGCCTTCGCGGTGACGCCGCGATCCGTGGCCCGATAAACCAACATGATCTCACGCCCAGCGGCACAAGCTATTTCGCGTATTTCATTTACTGTCTGTGAAGGTAACCTCATCAGAGCTTCTCCCATAATCGCCCTAGCCATCCGAGTTCATCTGGTTCTTTGGCGACCACTCGCACCGTCTGCTGACAACTATACGGGCAGCCGGTGATCGTCAAAGGGACGAGCTCCGCATTGGCGACAAAATAATCTGGCAAATACCCCAGAGCGTAGCCTTCACGCAAAAGATTCTCCATCAGCTTAAGTCCGCCCACTCGATACTTCACATGCCGCGGAAATTTATCGTCGCGCCAACCATCGAGGCTCGAAGCCTTATTGATTCGCCCCAGGAATGCAGTTTCCGGACTCACAAATGGATATTTAAGAATTTCATCGACAGGAATCGCGCTTGTCGCCAAAGTTTTTTTCAACCGATACTTTCGCACCAACGGATGTTCACTGGATGCGCAAGTTTGAAAACTTACCCGCGCCAAAACCTTTGCTTCGAGTCCTGCCGGTGGTTCATGAGTCGTCAAGGCGAGATTCACCTCGCCCGCCAGGACCTGCTCGACCGCGGCCTCATCCGACCGCACCAAGAAACGAGTGCGCGCCCCTGGCAGAAGCTGATCGATCTTCTCTAAGATCGCGACCCCAAAGGACGTTTGCAGAATTTCATCAGAGGCGATCGAGACACTCACTAATCCGCGTTCATGCCCCATCAACTCAAGACGCGCTTCTTCTTCAAGGAGAAGAATCTTGAGCGCGCGCAGTTTGAGCCGTTGGCCCTCGGGGGTCAGGCGGATTCCGCGACCGCTCTTAAAAAACAGCTGAGTTTGCAGTTCCTCCTCGATGCGAGAAATCGCCTTGGATAAAGCCGCGGCCGATACATGAATGGCTTCCGACGCGCGCGCCACGTTTTCAAACTGAGCCACGGTCGTAAAATAGCGAAGTTCAAACATTTCCATAATCGAAATATATAGTTCATAATTGTTTCTTTAACAATCTTGTTGTTTGAGTTAAATATTCTGTTTATGAAAACTCAATCGCCCCCAAACAACTCCCTCTCGCGACGTACACCTTACCACTTTAAGCACCAAGTCCAGCCATTGACCGCAGTCAATCGCGTGGTGGTCCCGCCGATGGCCTCTGCCACGGCCGACAGTCATGGCTTTGTGACCACTGCCACCGTCGCACATTACCGCCGCCTTGCCGAGTCCGGGGCCGGGATCGTTTTCGTCGAGTACTCGTATGTTCACTCGAGCGGTCGCTCCGAGGCACAGCAATTGGCAATCGATTCCGATAATAAGCTTCCAGGCCTTAGTGAAATCGCTCGCGCCATTCACGCGGCCGGGGCTCGCGCCGGCATCCAGCTGGTTCACGCCGGTGGAAAATCAACGACTGAACTCACTTCGGGCCCGCTCCTTGCCCCGAGCCCGATTGCCGTACCCGCGAAGGACCGTGCGTTCGAGGTCCCTGCTGAAATGAGCACCGAGCAAGTCGCACTCTACCAAAAATGGTTTGTTGAAAGCGCTGGCCGCGCCGAGCGAGCCGGCTTTGACATCGTCGAGCTCCATGCCGCTCACGGTTATGGGCTCAACCAATGGCTATCACCCCTCACCAACCAACGTTCGGATCGTTACGGCGATGGTCACCAAGGGCGCGCCCGCATGCTTGTCGAAATCCTTGGGCAAATTCGCGCGACTTGTGGCGTCGGGCAACTGCTGGCAGTTCGCCTACCGGGGCAAGAGCACAGTCATGGCGGACTTTCACCAAGCGATGTCGCAGGCCTCGTACGTGAACTCGAGCACGCTCGCCTGGTTGATCTCATCGATGTTTCTTCGGGACTCGGCGGGTGGCGTCGTCCTGAGGGCCGCGTTGGCGAAGGGTACCTCGTGCCTGACGCGGCCAAACTCAAACGGACCACGGCTTTGCCGGTGATCGGCGTTGGCGGCATTGAGTCAGGGGAATATATCGATCATGCTCTTAGCCAGGGCTGGCTTGATTTTGCCGCCATTGGCCGTGCGATTCTTAAAGATCCAGCGGCGTGGCGAGCCGGCGTACTGCCGTGATTTCCCGCTCTTAGCGCCGAAATAGGGGTTTTCTGACACTATATTCGCTTCACTTTGAGGATTTTCCGCTGCCTCGCGTGAAAACCTTGGAAAATTCAAATGCTTTTAGTATAGCTGATGCTAATTGCATTGCTTTCGAGTCTGTGGGCATTGGGCCCTCTTGTCCTCTGAAGGCGAAATCCCAGCCCTTTTGGAGGCTATAATGGGTAAGAAACTTTACGTTGGTAACCTTCCTTTCTCTGCTACCGAGCAGATTCTCACTGACACTTTCAGTGCACACGGCACTGTTGAGTCGGCGAAGATCATCACTGATCGTGATTCGGGACGTAGCAAAGGCTTCGGCTTTGTTGAAATGTCTTCGGACAGCGAAGCTCAAGAGGCTATCAGCAAACTCAACGGCGCTGAGTTCGGCGGTCGTCAAATGACTGTTAACGAAGCTCGCCCGCAAGCTCCCCGTGAAGGTGGCGGCGGCGGCGGTGGCCGTGGTGGTTACGGCGGCGGCGGCGGTCGTGGCGGTGGCGGCGGAGGCCGTTGGTAATCGAATGATAATCGAACGCAAGCACGAGGTGCGAGCGCACCCGCTGCAAGCCTAATCAATCCCCACTGAAAACAGTGGGGATTTTTTTTCTCTATCAGCTCCTGTCATCCCGTCATGCGCAACAACGAAGGACCTACATCATGAAGAACACGACACCTTTGCAGACCTTGCTCGCTCTCACTCTACTCGCGATGACGCTCCTGACTTCCTCACTAACTCCAACAGATGTAAGAGCAGATGTGCGCCCCAAGGTGCGTACTGAGAATATCTCCCAAACGTTCTCAAACGCATTCTCAGGAGAGCTGCACTTGCGTCTTCTGACTGAGGCTCGACGTTTAGGTGCGCCGATGAAGGCCGTACACCGCGCCCTTAACGAAGCTCGGAGTGAAACCTACACAAACCGCAATGTGATTGGTCTCTTTGATTTGTCGCAAACTTCAAACAAGAAACGCTTTTACCTACTTGATCTTCAGCACGGCACCGTCTCGGCGTATCACTGCGCTCATGGGCGAGGAAACGGCGGCAACTTGCGCGCTACCCGCTTTCGTGGTTTTCAGGCGGGCAACTCCGACATGACCCCATTGGGCGCGTTGCGTACGGCCGGAGACGTTGAACGACACGAACATTATGAAGTGGTGCAAGACCGCTACAACAGCACGACCTATCGCGACCTTGTGATTCTCGATCTAGAAGGGGTTAAATCCTATAACCAGCGTTTCAATCGCCATGATCTCTGGGTCATCTTGCATGCGAATTGGTATGTGACCGGTGGATACAGGAGGTCGTTTAGCGGCCTCCTGGGACGAAGCAAAGGTTGTTTGGTTTTAGATCCCAAATACTCCAATCAGGTCTTTCACCGCCTGGCCGGCGGT
>SXRI01000244.1 GCA_005793615.1 Bdellovibrionales bacterium | reverse complement strand
TTTGAGTTTAGCAGTCTTAAGTAGTGCGACGTCATATGCTTTGTGCAACGCGCCTTCGGCTCATCTCATTGACCAGAAGCGGGTTACGCAACCCAGCTTCGGAAATCCTATGACGGATTATTTGCCGATTCCCAAAAATCTGTATGGGTCCACTGGCTGCATGCGGGCTTTTCAGGGTGGTGCCATTTACGCGCAGGATGGAGCCTCGCAGGCTTTTTCGGTACTTGGTCTAAACAAAGTGAAGTACGACAAGCTCAATGGCGTGATGGGTTCGCTAGGATTTCCGACAAGCGATGAGTTGGTGGCGGCGGATGGTACGGGGCGCTTCAACACCTTCCAAAACGGTGAGGTTTATTGGCGCAGTGGCGCGAACGAGTCCTTTGAAATTCATGGCAGCATTTTGGCGAAGTGGAAAAAATTGGGTGGAGTGAAGGGAACGTTTGGTTATCCGGTAACCGATGAGAGCGTTACTCCCGATCAGATTGGTCGTTACAATCACTTTCAGAATGGTTCGATCTATTACCGTCCTTGTGTCGGCGGCGCTTATCAGGTGACGGGCCTCATCCGTAACCGTTGGGCTGAACTTGGTTGGGAAAAGGGCTATCTTGGTTATCCGCTCACGGACGAACTACCGACATCAGATGGAAACGGACGTTACAATCGCTTTCAGCGTGGCGTAGTCGTGTGGCATCCCACCTATGGCACCAAAGTCATCTGGGGAAAAATCTACCACAAGTGGATCGCCGCTAATGACGTCAAAGGAACCTATGGATATCCGAAGGGCGAACTTGTTTGTGGTGTGAACAGCTGTTCGCAGCAGTTCTCGAAAGCAAATTTGACAGTGCCATTCAGCGAAGGAGTCGATCTACGCCCGGAAATCAACAAGCGGAACATTGCGATTCGCAATCAAGGACCTCGCGGAACCTGCTCCGTGCAAACCCTGACATTCCTCTTGGAGTATGCCTACACGCAAATGTGCGGCGAAACGGCCGGATATAACTTCCTTTCGGTTGAGTATCTGAACCATGTCGGCAACAAGGCCACCGGCAAAACCGATGACGGGGACTTCTTCAGAAATATCGCCGAGGGCTATCTCAAATACGGCATCGTCCGTGATCATTTTCTCCAATATGATCCGGGTTTGACCTACAATTATCAGACAATGGAAAGCGCCATTCAAAGCTTGGCCATTGTGCCGATGGGCCAAGACCTTTTGAGTAAACTTACTTTTAAAGGACTGTTCATCAAACCGAACGATGGGACTGTCGGCCTGAGTGATGCGCAAATGAATACGATAAAAACCTACCTAGATAGGCAGATTCCTGTAGGGATCGGTCGTGGGCACTCAATGGCGGTTGTCGGTTATGAGCTCTCAAGCGCCTATCCGGGCGGAGGCCGCTTCATTTTCCGGAACAGCTATGGTACTGGCACGGGCATCAACGGCTATCAATATGAGGACTTTGATTCGGTGAAGAAAACAACTAACGATGTCTATGTTTTCGATATCCCTGGAATGCGCGGCTATGTGCCTTCGCCTCATTGAGGCGAGACCTTGGCTTGTGAGGTAATTCAGAAGGGCCCCGAGACCGGTCCTGTGATTGGCCCCGACACTGGCAAACCAGACGGGGCTTTTTGCGGTTCAGTGAGCCTAAGCAAATTAAGTCACTTTATACGAAAGTAGCCGCGGTTTTATGTGCGCGGCTTTTATCAAAAGTTTCAACATCTTCGCTTGATAGCCAAGGTTATCTGACCAAGAGTTGGTCGAATTCCTGCCTCTGAACCGCCCTGGCACGTTTGCATACCCACAACAGATTAACGTGAAAAGTGATCTAAGTCACAAATCTGAAAGATGAGGTAACGGTTTATGAAGTACGGAAAAATGAGCGCCTTTTTGACGGCGGCCGGAGCGATCTCGGCGATCGCGATCGCTCAAGACAGCAACGTAGTATGGACAGCGGTACAAACCGAGCTCACAAAACTTGTGGGTGCAACTCCTTTGCCGGCGCACCCACTCGAGCGCCTCGAAGCGAACGAGACTGCGGACTTCTGGGGCGTGGCCCAGGCGATGTTTAAAATCAATATGGGATTTTATGAGAAAGACAAAACCGCGCGTCCCCACACGGCGATTGCCGTGCGCGACGCCCATGCCAAAGGGCACGGTTGCGTAGTTGCCAATCTTGAAATCAATGAAGACATCCCGGATTGGGCGCGAAGTGGTATTTTCGCCAAGCCTGGGCAGGTTTTTCCGGCCATCGCGCGTTTCTCAAACGGCACCCAAGAGACCGGTCACCCAGATAACGAAAAAGACGCTCGTGGAATGTCGATTAAGTTGATTGACTCCGAGAACCTGCAAACCAATCTTATTGGTACGGGAAAAACTCAAGACTTCTTGATGATCAACAGCCCTCGCTTCTTTATCCGCAATCTTCATGACTATCTTCTGTTTCAGTTGACCATGATAAAAACCGGAAGTGGCAAGGCCTTCATCGTTTCGCGTGCGATTCACGAAGCTCTCGGTGAAGATCTCGACGAAAAAACTGTTCTCAGTCTCATCCCGCCAATCGCGGCTCTGGTCGGTGGCTCCGTTGACGCTCTCAAAGAAATCGTGGCGATCATCGGACCGGATCGCACGAACCTGTTGGCTGCGCACCTAGCAAAAGTAAAAGTCGGTAAAGCTCCGCTTGAAGCCGTGATCGTCAACGAAATCCAACGTGAGGTCAATTCAAGCCTTGAAGAGACTTACTTCTCGATGTCGAGCTATCGTTTGAAATCGGGTACTTCAGACAAGCTTGCTGACGACACTGCAGTAAAGTACATCGTTAAACCCGTTGCTTGCGCTGGTGGTGAAATCGAATCTACGCCGAGCCAGAAGGGCGCGGATTCTCTTCGTGACGATCTGATCGCCCGTGTCGGTAAAGGCGAAAACTGTTTCTCGCTCTCGATTCAGCCGTTACCAAACGAAGACATCGAGAAGAAACGTACCTTGGTTGAAGACTCGCGCCTCACCTTCGGAACTCAGCCGATTCAGGTCGGTACGTTGCGGATCGCGAAACAAGATATCTCCTCGATCGTGAAGGCTCGCTATTGTGAGAATTTGAGTTTCAACCCGTGGCAGTCTCAGGCTGAGCACCAGCCTCTGGGTTCGATGAACCGAGTGCGTCGCTTCGCTGTAACCGCGAGCTCGATTCGCCGTCACTTCATTAACAATGTGAAGCGCCTCGAGCCTCAGTCGACCGAAGAATATTCTTCCATCAAGTGATTTCGCTCAGGAGCCCGCGAGGGCTCCTTTCGGCTAGCCAACCGCTCTCATCGCAGATAAACAGAGTCTGCGAACTCTGCTCGCAGAGATGAGGGACAGTTGAAAGGCATCAAACATCCACCACATTTTTCGGCCTATTTTTCCGGCGCCAGCAAAAATGCCTGGCTTCTTGTGCTGGTGGCAGCGCTAGGTTATTTCGTTGATATTTATGATCTTATTTTATTTAGTGTTGTGCGTGTAAAGAGCCTGCGTAGTTTGTGGCTCGACGAACAGTCACTGCTACCTGCGGGAGTGATGCTTTTAAACCTGCAGATGATCGGCATGCTTCTAGGTGGCGTGTTTTTTGGTGTTCTTGGGGATAGACTCGGCCGTTTATCGGTTCTTTTTGGCTCTATCCTTCTTTATTCAGTGGCTAATTTCGCCAATGGCTTCGTGAACGATATCACTTGGTATGGGGTGTTGAGATTTATTGCCGGATTTGGCTTGGCCGGCGAACTTGGGGCGGGAATCACCTTGGTTTCGGAAACTCTTCCAAAGCACTTGCGTGGAATCGGCACAACGGTGGTGGCCACTGTCGGGGTAAGCGGTGCGCTGCTCGCGTGGTTTGTTGCCAGTCATTTTGACTGGCGCAACGCCTACATTGTTGGCGGCGCAATGGGCATGGCACTTTTGTTTCTTAGGATCGGCGTGGTTGAGTCCGAACTCTTCACGGGACTGTCTTCAAAGGCAGTGAGCCGTGGCAATTTTTTTCATCTCTTCAGTTCGTGGTCGCGGGTGCGGCGCTTTGTCGGATGCGTACTTGTTGGCATGCCGATCTGGTACACGGTAGGGATTTTGGTGACCCTTTCACCAGAGTTTTCCAAAGAGTTGGGAGTAAGCGGCGTGATCGACGGCGGCAGTGCGGTGTTTTACTGCTATGGCGGTTTGATTCTCGGTAAGAACCAGAACGACGGTTCGACCGCCCTCATTCGCGTGGAGCAGCTCTACCCGTTCCCGGCCGAGCAGATCGCCCAGGCGGTAAAGGCCTATCCCAATCTCAAGCAGATTATCTGGGCCCAGGAAGAGCCGAAAAACATGGGCGCCTACACCTTCGTGGCGCCGCGCCTGCAGGAGATCTTCATGGATCTGGCCGGTAAGGGTGTTTCCTTCCGTTACGTGGGCCGCACCGACCGGGCCAGCCCGGCCGCCGGTTCCCCGAAAGTTCACGCGCTAGAGCAAGCTGAAATCATCAAAGGATGCTTCAAATGAAAGTAGACATTAAAGTTCCCGCCGTGGGTGAGTCAATCACCGAAGCCACCATCGCCGAATGGCTCAAAAAAGATGGCGACGTGGTGAAGAAGAACGACGTGCTTCTCTCCCTCGAGACCGATAAAGCCACCGTGGAAGTGGTAGCCGAAAACGACGGCCGCCTCTCCACGACCGCAAAGGCGGGCTCCGTGGTGCAGATTGGCTCCGTGGTGGGCTCTATCGATACCAGCGGCGCCGCCGCCTCGGCCCCCGCCCCCGCAGCCCAAGCTTCTGCGCCCGCCTCCGCTCCGGCTTCGGCCGGCTACGGCGCTTCCGGCGCCAATGCGCCTACGGCGAAGGCTGGCGTGAACGACGTGCTTAGCCCCGCGGTTCGCCGCGTGGTGGATGAGCGCGGCCTCGACCCCGCGCAGATTCAGGGCTCCGGCAAAGACGGCCGCATCTTAAAGTACGACGCGGAATCGGCCCCCGCCGCCGCATCCGCCACGGCTCCGGCCGGTGCTACGGCGGCCAACACTCCGCGCCCGGCCCCCGCTCCCGCGGCTCCCGCCGCTAAAGCTCCTGCCTTCACCCCGGGCGAAAGCCGTCGCGTGCCCATGACCACGATCCGCAAGCGCATCGCCGAGCGCCTCGTGGAAGCCCAGCACACGGCCGCCATCCTCACCACCTTCAACGAAGTGGATATGAGCGCCGTGATGGCCCTTCGCGAGAAGTACAAAGATAAGTTCAAGGAACGCTACGGCGTGGGCTTAGGCTTCATGGGCTTCTTCGTCAAAGCGTGCATCTACGCCCTTCGTGAGATCCCGGAAGTAAACGCCCGCATCGACGGCACCGATATCGTGTACAACGATTTCTACAACGTGGGCGTGGCCGTGGGCACGGAG
>SXRI01000243.1 GCA_005793615.1 Bdellovibrionales bacterium | reverse complement strand
CCGACTTTGCGAAAGTGCTGACGGGTTATTACGCAGTTCATGATCGGCGATGATCTCTGCCCACTCCCTTTCGGGCACATTGACAAGTACGACTTTTCCGGACGAGGGCCGAGGACCGCGAATCTCGAGTCGAGCATCGAAGCTCGTCAGTTCGTCATTGGCGAGAAGAGCGGCTCCAATGACCCAGCAAAGGAGCGCGCGTACCCAAAAGTCCTTGGTGCGCCAAGCGACGAGGGCGTTGTAGTGAACGAATTTTTGTAGGTCGCCTAAGCGGTTATTCACAGTTGACGCAGTGTAGCAAAAGGATTGAGTTTTCGCAACTTTAACACAATTCTTAGTTCTGCTATCAATTGTTTTTCAAATTGAAGAACTGGAGTTTTACGTGCGGGTCATTCAGGGCATTCACTCGGTGGTCGCGGCGCCCTTTGCTTCCTCCATCGTGACGATAGGAAACTTTGATGGCGTGCATCTGGGGCACAAGGCTCTCATTCGACGTTTAACTGAGCGGGCGCGTGAGAAAGGTCTGCCTTCGGTAGTGATCACCTTTGAGCCGCATCCGGTGAAGGTGCTTTATCCTGGAAGACGGTTTCATCGCATTTTTGATCTCGAGGACCAAACGGAGCAGCTGGCCAAAATGGGCACCGATGTTCTGGTTATTGAACCTTTTTCACGAGAGTTCTCACAGTTGCCACCTGACCGTTTTTTGCTCGAAGGGCTTTTTAAACCCTTTGTGCCTGAGTCGGTCATCGTTGGTTATGACTTTAGTTTCGGCGCCAATCGTGAGGGCTCCATCGATTTTCTCAAAAGCCATGCCTCGCGATACGGCTTTAATGTTGAAGTCGTGCCTCCGGTAAAGATCAAGGATGTGATCGTTTCTTCCAGTCGAATCCGTCAGGCTGTTGATGGAGGTGACGTTGATCTTGCCAACCAGCTCCTTGGCAGACGCTTCTACCTGCGCGGTTTGATCGAACGAGGGGCGGGGCGCGGACGAACCATTGGCGTACCGACAGCGAACCTGCATACGACGGCCGAGTTGATTCCGGCTCGTGGTGTATACGCGGGCGTTGTTGAGCTTCATGGGCAGATGATTCCTGCGGCGATCAATGTCGGTCTGAATCCAACCTTTGTGGATAATGAAAGTAAGATCAGGATTGAAGCGCATTTACTTGGATTTAGTGGCGACCTTTATGGCGAAAGTCTTTCGATGGAGTTCGTTAGCAGATTACGCGATGAAAAGAAATTTAGTTCCGCGACCGAACTCGTCGAGCAAATCAAAGTGGATTTGAATCAATGTCGTGAGATTGTTGGTAGCATTATTTCGGACGTAAGGAAAAATTAGTGGCATTCAAGTGGGTCGAAATTTCACGGCAACCCGATAAAAAACGGTATCAGGCCCTGGAACAGGCTCTGCTTTTGGCAGGATTCGAAAACAAAGTCGAATTTATGGAAACAGATGAACAGATCTTTGGGGAGACTTTGCAAAAGGCCTTCGGTGAATTCGATCAGATTCGGATTGGCGGAGCGCTTTGCGAGATGGCACCGCGGTTGCTTGATCATTTGCCGGCGGAAATTTTGACCTTGCAGATGGCTGATGCGTTTGTACCTGACCCTACAGTGGTTGGAAAATGGTGGCCACGCTGTTATCTCGCCGAGGGATATCATCGCGCCATCGTCAGCAATGTGAAAAATCTCGATTTATCTGGCGCGGTTTTCGTTCTCGGAGCAGGCACGGAAGCTAGGGCCGCGGTTGGGGCTTTTGCCCGGCTGGGCTTTAGGCGCTTTTCCATCGCCGACCTCGACGATGATCGTGGGCAAAGTTTTGCCGATGAACTTAAACGTCGGCATTTTGGAGCAGTGTTTGATTTCATTCCCCGACACCAAATCACGCAACTTCCTGCCGTCCATGTTATCGCCGTGAATACCTTGCCGTTTGGTAAGGATGAAGGTCTGCATGGTGAACTATTTTATTTCAACTTTCTAAGAGTGGGCGGTGTCTGGTTGGATATGGATGTCCACTCTCCTAATCCCCATCTTGAGTCAGAGGCTCGATCGGTTGGCGCTGTCATTGAGAACGCCACCAGTGTCATTGCCTGGACCGATGTCTCTTGGGCCGTAGAGGCCCTGTCGGTAAAATTGGACACGACCTCCCTATACTCTTCTTATCTCGCGGCTTTTCAGCAGACGAATCGATAAGTTCGGACTTTTGAACAGTTACGATAGATCACGGTAAACCATTACAATAGGCGTATCGGATATCGAACGTTCGCATAACTGTGCACGAAGTCAGGGGTTCGAAATGTCGGCCGTCAAAAAAGGACTTGGCGAAATTCTCGTTCGTGAGAACCTCGTCAATATTAGTCAAATCGAGGAAGCTCGCAAAGAACAGAAGACAACAGGCGGTCGACTTAGTTCCGCGTTGGTCAAACTTGGCTATGTCAACGATAAGAAAATGGCGGAGTTTCTCGGGACACAATATAGTGTTCCCTCGATCGATCTCGATCAGTTCGAAATCGACAGTGACGCAGTAAAAACCGTGCCTCAGGAGGTTTGCGCCAAACACTGTGTGATTCCGGTGTCAAAGGCCGGAAACGTGCTGGTCGTGGCCTTTGCGGATCCATCGAATATCTTCATTCGTGACGATTTATCGTTTGTTTCTAAATGTAAGATCGAAGTCGTGGTGGCGGCTGAATCGGCGATCTACAAAGCGATTGAAAAGTACTATTCGAAGAACAAGGCGGAACTTACTAAGGTCGCCACCGAACTTGAAAATTCCGAGGAAGCATTTTCCTTTTCCAGCGGCATGCAGGCGCAGCTTCTGGAGGGCGGTGATGCCGATACGGCGCCGATCATCAAGTTCGTTAACCTCATGTTGAGTGAGGCGATCAAACTAAAAGCGAGCGACATTCACATTGAACCCTATGAAAAGCGAATGCGCGTCCGCTATCGGATTGACGGACTCCTGCATGAAGAATCACAGCCGCCGACGGGTGTTGCGGCAGGACTCGCTTCGCGGATCAAGATTATGTCCAAACTCGATATCGCAGAAAGACGAAAACCACAAGACGGACGTATCAAAGTAAAAGCGGCTAACGGCATGGAGGTCGATCTTCGGGTGTCGGTTCTGCCGACTCTGTTCGGCGAAAAAATCGT
>SXRI01000242.1 GCA_005793615.1 Bdellovibrionales bacterium | reverse complement strand
TGTTCGTTGGAGCAAACGGAATGGGTGTGTCGCACCAACGATCCAGGCCTCGCCGAGGCCATCATAGTTTTGACCGCGAAGGAAGTCGGCCCGCAGGACGCCCGTCCGGGCTATGAGTCACACCTCAAACAGGCGCGAACGATTGTCTCTCGTACCGGCTCTTCAGTACAGAGCACCGTCTACAAGGTGGAACAAAAAAAGATCGCCAATCACGTATGGATCGACGGCATGCATTTCTCAAGCGAGGTATACAATTTCTATACCCGCTATCTTGCGACCACAAAAGATAAGATCGCAGTGCTGGTGACCTTTTCCGCACACAAGTTGCATTACACCAAATACAGTGGCGACTTCTTCCGGGCCATTGAATCCTTGCGAGTAATCGCGATGCGCTCGACAATGAACGGCAATCAAACCGGCGGCGCTGGCGGCGAAGTCTTCGGCGGCAATCTTGGCGACGGTGCCTTTCCAGCGGAGCCGGGTGGCCTCGGCATCGATGGTCTTGGTGGCGCTGGTGGTCCTGATGCGATCAAGAGCTTCCTTGGTGTTGCCCTAATTTGCGCGGCCATCGGTATCTACCTGATGATAAAACGCAAGGGTAAGGGTAAAGGCAAAAAGAAACGCTGATACTTCTCACTGAAGCAAGAAGCAGGGCCATAATCTCTACAGACTTGATGACTCCGATCGCCTCCGAGGATTGAAAATATTCTATTCGCAACTCGGCCCTTCTCACAGTCCCGCGAATCAGGGTAGGTTTCAACCCTCATGTCAGTACAAGAGTCATTTTTGAAATTCATCGGCCAGGCCTATGGGCTTTTTGATCAGCTTCACCTCTCGGTGACCGGCGTGATTGCCATCGCCATCATACTGGCGTTGGCGTTTCTTTTTGCCTTACGTGAAGCCGCGGCTTGGTTTTTTAAGATACACGATCTCAAGCGGGAGCTGCGCACATTGCGCGAACAGAATGTTCACCTCGAGGGCGAGATTCACGCGCTACAAACACTCGTCGGTCGCTTAAACACTCCACCCGAACAGGCAAGTCCTGTGCTTGAACCCAACAAATCCACTCCGGCTGGAGCGAGCTTTCCCATCGTCCACTAAAACTCACTGGCCTTTTTAACCGTGAGTTCTCCTCCATGAGATTTAGCCAAAGGTTCAAGCTGAGTCTGAACGTCAGCGGCGTTGCTATAAACCAAGATCTTCAAGTTGCGCGGATCAAAATACTTCTTAATCACGCGATTGAGATCACCCACGGTGACACGATCAACCTCTGAAAGATAGCTGGTTAAGTAAGAGTCCGGTACTCCATAAAAGCGAAGAAGCATGAGATTCAATGCCAGCTTCTCAGGTGTTTCTATGGCCGTCGGGAACACGCCTTTCAGATACCCTTTGACCATCTCAACTTCTTCTTTTTTCACGCCATCTTTGTGAAAGCTCTCGTAGACTTTGAGGGTCTCATCCAAGGTCTGACCTACCGACGAGTTCTTGGTAAAGGTCGCGATCTCAAAAGGTCCCTGATCCACGCGCGGATCAAAGGCGGAGCGTATCGAATAGGTCAGGCCTAATTCCTTACGTACGCGGTCGCTGAGGCGGCTTGCGAAGGCACCGCCCAGGATAGTATTGGCGACTCTGATTGGCACAAAATCGGGGTTCGTACGTTTGATGCCGAGGTGACCGATACGGATCTGCGCTTGCACCAATCCGGGCTTATCAACCAACTCCACCTGCAGATTCTTGATCGGGTTGAGTTGCGGGAACTCAGTCTTTGGCAATTCCCGCCCCGGCCAATTTCCGAAGGCACTCAAGATTTTCGCCTCGAGCTCCGGAGTGTATTTGCCGGTAATGGTGAGAATCGAGTTGTTCGGTCGATAGTAACGGAGATAGTGCGAGATAATATGTTTTTTCTTGATCGCCGCCACTGACTTAGCGTTACCGACCACAGGCCGCGAGTAGGGATGGTCTCCGTAAAGGAAAGATGAAAACGCGAGATCACTAAAACCATCCGGATTGTCGATTCGGTGTTCTATTCCAGCCAACACCTGCTTGCGTACACGCTCAATCTCAACATCGGAAAAAGTGGGCTCGATCAGAATCTCGATCATATTCTCAAGTAGTGCATCACCGTAGGTCGAAAGCGCGCTGCCACTCACGACCGTGTACTCGAGCATCGCGCTGACATCTAACTCAGCACCCATCTGTCCGAGCTCAGCCGCGATCTTTTGCGCATTTCGCTTTTTCGTACCCTTATCAACCAACTCCGCCACCATCGCCGATAGCCCAGATAACCCCTCCGGATCCTGGGTCGAACCCACGCGCATCAGTAACGAGTAACTGATAGATGGCAGTCTGTCGTCCGGCAGCAGTAATACTGTCAGTCCGTTCGGTAAATGCTTCTCTTGATACGGCGGCAGGCGATAGCTGGTCTTGGAATCAAGTTTGGCGAATTCCCGCATCTCTGCAAGGGTGGCTTTGGTTTCACCTGCTACCGAAGGCTTCTTCGCGGTGGCACAGCCGGCCATCATGGCGACCACCATGCCGGTCGTCACTGCTACTGTTACTGACGCTAAAAATATAGATGTCGTTTTCATCAGTGGCTTCCTTTGCTACCCGAAGATTTTTTTTGTTTTTTCGGCGGAGTCAGAAGAACAAAGGTGCTCTTCTCGGCAACCAGAAATTTCGCGGCTGCCTTTTGAATCTGCTCAGCCGTGACCGACTGGTACATTTCAAGATCTTTAAAGAGACGTTCATAATCGCCAAAGAGCGCCTCGTTCAGAGCCAGCGTTTCAGCCCTGCCATGGATCGTTTTCAGAGCGTCAACGTAACCCTTCATCACCTGATTCTTGGCTTTCAGAAGTTCGTCTTTGGAGATCTTCAAATTTCGTGGCCGCCACATTTCACCATAAACGGCTTTTTGCGCTTTGTGATGGCTCGCGCCCGGTTTGAGGTTCACGTAGATTTGAAACAGACCGGATTCCTGGAGAGTGTAATTGGATGTATGAACGCTCGTGGCGACTTGATCTTTGTAAACCAAGCGGTTGTAAAGCCGACTAGATTTTCCGGCCCCGAGAATATTGGCGAGTAAATCAAGCGCATAAGATTCGTCGGTGCCTGCTTTCGGAGTGCGATAAACAATCGCAAATTGCGGACTCTGGATCTCCTTCTCAACCGTTACCGTGCGGGTTCCAGACTGGGGCGGCTCCGTCGGCCGAGGGCGATCGGGAATTTTTTGCGCCGGCATAGCTCCATAATATTGATTAACCAATCGTTTGACCTCGGTGGGATCAACGTCACCGGCGACCACCAAGACCGCGTTATTGGGAGAATAGTAAGTGTGATAGAACTCCACCGCTTTTTCGGTCGTGATGTTATCAAGATCGGTCATGTAGCCGATCACCGGCCAGCGATAAGGATGGACCTTAAAAGTGGTTCCAAACATCACTTCCCGTAAAATACCCGTGGGGTTATTATCCACGCGAAAACGACGTTCTTCTTTCACGACTTCGCGCTCGGATTTCAAATTCTCGGCATTGACTTGCAGATTCTGCATGCGATCGGCTTCGATATCCATGATGATCTGTAATTTCGAACTCGGCAAATTCTCGTAATATCCGGTGTAGTCGTGTGTCGTGAAGGCATTGTTGATTGCGCCGTTCGTTTGCAAAATGGTCTCAAGCTTCTCGCCGGAATACCGCCCGGCGCCCTTGAACATCATATGCTCGAAGAGGTGTGCGATCCCGGTAAAACCCGGTTCTTCGTTTTTTGATCCGACCCTGAACCAAGTCTGATAACTCACGATCGGCGCCGAGTGATCCTCATGGATCAAAACGGTCAAGCCGTTATCCAATTTATACTTTTCGACCTTGAAGCGAATCTGCGAACCAAAGTCGGCCGGAGCCGGCTCGTGTTTATCCGCAGCGGGCACTTTGGCTGCGACAGTGTGTGATACGATCAGAACCAACGCCGGAAGCAAATGGAACAAAGTTCGAATTGACATGAGCGATCACCCTGGTTGGAGTTTGAGTTCCCCAACTAGTCTCACCTGGCCTAATAAAGACTGTCAATGGGATGCCAAGCTCGCCTAGGCCGACCAATGAAACATCACTGAATGATGAAGTCGCTGAAGTAGATGTCTTTGACCACGCCCTTTTTAAGGGCCTGGTTGAGAGTGACGGCAATATCGTCTTTGAGTTTTAATTTTCCTTGAATCGTCTCAACGTCGTCAAAGGTTTTACGATTGAGTATACGAACGATTTCGTCGCGCGCTCGGGGATTATTACGCACGATTTCTTCGAAGCCTTCTTTATCAAGCATTTCAAACGTCATTTCGACACGAATCAGGCGACGGGGCTGCCCCGAAAGGTTCACCGTGAACGGCGGCATCGTGTACATCACGCGCTCAACCAATCCCAAAACATCTTTGCGTTCCGCACGAAGCTCATCAACTGCTTGTGGCTCACGCATTGTCGGCGGCTTGTAGCCGATGGTCCCTTTAAAAACGAGAAAGGCGCCACCACCGAGCACAGACAAATTGAGTGCCGCAAATAGAGGCAACATCAATTTACCCAGTTTTCCGCCACCACCTTGCCCTTCGGCCTGATCACTTGACTTCGCTGCTGACACGGTCTTGTTCTCCTGTAACTACCTATCGGACCTCGGCCCGGGTACCTAAAGGTCCAGTTCTGAGCTTAATTGGG
>SXRI01000241.1 GCA_005793615.1 Bdellovibrionales bacterium | reverse complement strand
TTATCTGTCAAAGTACTAGTCGGCTCGACTTGATGCCGAATTCTGTGGAGATAGCGAGAGCTTATCATTTATCCTGAAGATGAGCTGGAGGCTTTCAATGCATCTCAAGAACGACATCCTTGCCGCTGGGTCTACGGCCCTCTTTCTACTGGTCTCGCTATTGCTGGTACCGACAGCAGCTGAGGCGGCTCGCGTTACCAAAGTAAAAGATAAGCAGATCCTCATCGAAGTCGAAAGCTCAGACATCCGCGAGGGCGAAAAGTATTTCATCATCATCGACGGAAAGAAAAAAGGCGTCGTCCTGGTGAACAAAGTGAAAAACGGCAAAGCTCTCGGCAACCTCACCAAGGGAAAGGCCGAAGTCGACGCGGCAGTCGAACCCACCGGCAGCTCCGGGAAATCAGCTGACGGTAGCGACGAAGACATCCTCAAAAAGAAATCCAAACGAAAAAAATCAGCCAGTGAAGACTCAGGTAGTAGTAGTAGTGGTAGCGGTCATACCACGATCGTCGGCGTGATCGCTGGCTACGCGATGAACTCTCAAAACGTGACCTTCTCCAATGGCTCGAGCCTCGCCATGACCGGTAGCGGTTACAGCGTTAAAGGTTTTGGCGACATTCCCCTTTTCGGAAGCCTAGGTCTTCTCGCCCGCACCGGCATCGAGCAATTCAACGTTGCTTCCGGAACAAGTACCACGTCTATCATGTACGCGACGGCCGATGCGCTTTTACGTTATTCGTTTGGCGAAACTGGTTTTGTACCCTGGCTCGCAGGCGGCATGGGTATCCACTTTCCGGTTGCGAAAAGTTCTACCAACGCGCTCGACGTCTCGGGAATTTCCTCATCGACAGTGTTCTTCGGCACCCTTGGCTTTACTTGGTCGATGAGTGAGACCTCGTATCTTCTCGGCATGTTTGAATACGGTATGCTCCCGCCATCGAACAGCGTGACCACGAGTTTGATGACTGCCCGATTCGGTTACGGTTGGAACTGGTAATCCAAGCCAAAGCTGATTGGCTTTTACTACGCGCCCTAAACGTGGGTGACCCGGGTGACGCCGATAATCCCATTGATCTTCTGCAGATCCTGCATCACCTGTGAGAGTTGACTGGTATCGCGAACAGCGACATCAAAGACACAGATCGCCTTTTTGTCTTTAGTCGTACGAATCTGGGCGTTGTGAATATTGATGTTCCGAGCCGCAAAAGCCTCGGACATACTTTTAAGCAAACCCGGCAAATCCTGGCTCACCACCCGCACACGCACCACGCGTTCCACGCCCTCTGGCACAGTGTTCACGGTCCACTCGACATCAATGCGACGCGCGTCTTCAACCTCGAATGCACGTTCGCAATCCGACTTATGAATGGTGATGCCGCGGCCACGAGAAATAAAACCAGTGATCGGATCTCCCGGAATGGGATTACAGCATTTGCCGAATCTCACCAGCATGTCATCCATACCATCGACGCGAATGATCGACTTGGTTCTTCTGGTTTTGTTGGCTGCGGATTGCACCACTCGCTGCATGAACGAGGGCAGCAGACCCTTCTTTTCTTCCTCTACCGGTTTCGAACCCGGGAAAAGTTTTTCGATAACATCTTTGGTGACCAGCTTGCCATAACCAACGTGAGCATAGAGGTCGTCAGGATCATTAGCGCCAAGGGCCTGAAGCTTTTCTTTCAGCTCCGGCGTTTCCTTCATGGTTTTTTGCAGGCTATGACCGAACTTCCTGAGGTCTTTCTCTAGAATCTCGCGACCGAGTTCGACAGAGCGACGACGCTGCTCTTCTTTGACATACCAACGGATTTTTGACTTTGCGCGATTGGTAACACAAAACTTCAGCCAATCTTTCGACGGTTTCTGGTTGGCATTGGTAATGATCTCAATGGTGTCACCACTCTGCAGTCGCGTTCGCAAAGGTACAAGCTTTCCGTTCACCCGTGCAGCAGCGCAGGTGTTACCGACATCAGTGTGTACGGAAAAAGCGAAATCCACCGCAGTCGCGCCATCGGGAAGTTCACGCACATCACCATTGGGCGTAAACACATAAATCTCGGCCTCCCAAAGGTCGGTCTTCACCGTTTCGAGAAATTCGTCGGGATTGCGCACCTGCTGGTGAAGCGTGACCAGATCGCGCAGCCACTCGATCTTTTCCTCTTCACCGACGGGAGCCTTGGCGCCTTCTTTGTACTTCCAGTGCGCGGCGAGACCTTTTTCGGCGATCAGGTGCATTTCACGGGTACGAATCTGAATCTCGATCCGCTCGGCTTCGGGGCCGATCACGGTGGTATGCAACGATTGGTAATTGTTGACCTTGGGCATGGCGATGAAATCTTTAAAACGCCCCGGAATCGGTTTCCAAAGCGCATGCACGTGCCCAAGAACCTCGTAACATTCACTCACCGTACCGACGGTCACGCGAAACGCCAAAACGTCGTAGATTTGCTCATAATCGAGAGCACGCGCCTGCATTTTCTTATAAATCGAATAGAGATGCTTCGGCCTGCCGTAGACTTCAAATTTCGCTTTGGTCCGAATCCCGAGTTCATTCATCAAAAACCGTTTAGTGTCATCAATGTAGCGCTCGCGCTCCTTCTTCTTCATAGCGATCTTTTGCGCGAGTTGATAGTAGCCGTCGGGTTTGGAATAGCGGAAGCTCAAATCCTCAAGTTCCACCTTGAGTGACATGATACCAAGACGCCCGGCGAGCGGCGCATAGATGTCCAGTGTTTCCTGGGCTATGCGTGCCTGTTTATCGGGCGCCATATGATTGAGTGTGCGCATATTGTGCAAACGATCCGCGAGTTTGACCAAAACGACGCGAACGTCCTTACCCATAGCGACAATCATCTTGCGGATATTCTCGCCCTGTTTTTCATGGGTATTACGGAACTTCATTTTCGAGATCTTGGTCACACCATCCACGAGTTCAGCGATGACTTTACCAAACTCGCGCTCAATATCGACGAGCGTGACTTGGGTATCTTCAACAGTGTCGTGCAAAAGGCCCGTCGCAACACAAGCGAGATCAAGGTGCAGGTCCGCTAAAATCGCCGCAACTCCTAAGGGATGCGAAATATACGGTTCACCGCTACGACGAATTTGTCCGGAGTGGGCCTTTTCAGAAACCTCATAGGCTTTTTTAATCAGATCGAGGTCTGCACCAGAATAATAGCTATTGATTTTGGCACAAAGATCTTCAAGCGACTTAGGCGAGCGATCGCTGATAGCATCTTCGTAAATTTGATCCAATAGAGCGTTCAATTTGCCTCATGGTTTAGCGCGTAAGCTGAACGACCGCTCAAATCTGCGGCCATATCTCTCAGAATACATGAAAACCAAGGCAAACTTCAATTTAGGATCTTAAGAGTTTCCGAAGAGTTTGGGGACTTCAGACAAAATCCCCAAATTTGCTGAAAACAGTCTAGGTGCCAAGCAGTCCTATAAGGAGAACTGAGACATATCTATAGACAAATTAGCTACTAGCGATTGAGGTCTTTCTCGATTTGCTTCATCCGCTCTTCAGCATTTGTAGCCTGATTATCAAAATAAACCGAACCAGATGCCACTTCGCGGAGTGCATTGACGATGTATTTATTGTTTTTCATGGAAACCGTAGATGCCGATCCCTTAAGCAGCTGCTTGGCTCGTTTTGCTACAAGGAGCACCAACGCAAAACGATTATCAACTTTACTGATACAGTCCTCGACCGTGACT
>SXRI01000240.1 GCA_005793615.1 Bdellovibrionales bacterium | reverse complement strand
TCATCAAATGTTTCAAAACCCTGACTGAGTCCGGAACGGCGTAAAAGAGGAGCGCCGCCGGAAAAGAGCGCCGTATGATAATTTTTTGCGAGCGCACTCTCGGCAAAAGTCACTTCCTTTGCAAGAAGCGATTGCGCACCATTATGGCGAACACCATGTTCAAAAGGATACTTAGCAGTGAAGATCGAGGCTACCGTAGCCTGACTCATCAACGACGGCGTATAGGCATGGGTAAATCGTACGGCCTCATCACAAAAAGCCTTAAAACCGACAGCCCTTCCTGGCTCAGTTCGCTCACCACAGGAAAACGCACCGAAACCAAGATTCTCTACCATAATCACTAAGACGGATGGTCGTGTGTTAGATCGCCACGATAGCCAGGAGCATCCCGCGCCTGAGAGAACCAAGGACGCAGCAAAGAAAATGATGAGTACGCTCCAAATGACCCTGTGCCTTCGCCTCGACATAGGCAATCATCATCAGCCTCTCGACGTGAATTCACAATCTGATATTTCCGGGCTCGATATTAAAAAGGTCAGGCCCTTGACGCCTTCTTTGAACTGTTAGGATAATCTACAGCTGGAGGCGACAATATGTTGACGGAACGTCTATTTAGTCTGGCTCAAGGCGGCGCTGAAAGCATTTTATGGATTCTTCTCGCATTGAGCGTCATCAGTATCGGTCTGATTCTTGAGCGTTGGATGACGCTTCGCCAAGTCACCAGCCGCTCTAAACGCATTCGTGCCCGCATGAAAGAAGCCCTGCAGGCCAATAACTTTGATGACCTCGAAGACATCGCCAAAGACCGAGACTCGCTCGAGGGCCGTGCCCTTTCCTACGGCCTCCGCTACACCAAAGAATCAGGAGTGGAAGGCCTATCAGAGGTTTTCACGTCGTTTGCGTTGCTTGAGCGCCCTGCACTCGAACGTTCACTCAACTTTTTGGCAACCGTTGGCTCCAATGCCCCGTTCATCGGACTTCTAGGTACGGTACTTGGAATCATGAAGGCGTTTCGTGATTTGTCGCAAAATGCCTCTTCGGGAAATGAAGCTGTCATGCTCGGTATTGCCGAAGCACTGGTGGCGACCGCAGTCGGACTCGTAGTCGCGATTCCCGCCGTGATCGCCTACAACTCCTTCTCACGCCAGGTGCGAACTTCGCTTCAGAGTCTTGAGACCGTTCGTGAGTTTTGCCTCGCGTACGCTAAAAAGAAAGGCAAGGGCTAAGCCATGGCAGGACCGATCGGCGGCGGCCTAGGGGACGACGAACCTATCGCGGCTATTAACGTTGTTCCTCTCGTCGATGTCATCTTGGTTGTGTTGATTATCTTTATGGTCACCGCACCGTTGGTACTAAAACCAACAATCGATATCAACCTGCCAAAGGCCGCGAGCGGAGAAGCCAGCGCACCATCGCCGCTTAATATCGCTGTCTCCGGTGACGGTAAACTCAGTCTGAATGGTCAGCCGACAGATCTGCAAGTGATCACCGCTTACATCTCAAAGCTCATTGCTGAAAAGCCCGAGACCGCCGCGATCCTACAGGCCGACAAATCCGTCACCCTCGATCGCCTCACTGAGATAATCGATGTGGTCAAAACCGCTGGCGTTAAACGAGTCGCATTTAGTATCGATAAAAAGTGATCTAAAGTTCGAGCAGGTGACCTTTGAGCACCTCGGTCACGTGCGCCTGATCCACCGGCCGGCCCAGAATCTCTTCCATGCTCACCATCGTTTCCGTTGAAAAACCACAAGGCTTCATGCCGACAAATGCTTTTGGATCATGCGATACATTGAGTGCCAAGCCATGAAAACTGATCCATTTGCGCACGCCGATGCCGATGGACGCCAGTTTACGCGAACCAATCCAAACCCCCGTGGCCTCGGCTTCGTCACCGCTATCCGTGAGCTGCCGAGTTCTTCCTGAAGCGGGTATACCAAACTCTGTAAGAGTCGCGACAATCGCCGTCTCCAGATTTCGCATATATTTGTGGAGATCGCGGCCGCGGGTATTGAGATCAAGAATGGGATACACCACAACCTGACTCGGGCCATGATAGGTCGCACGCCCCCCGCGAGTCACCTCGACAATATCTCCCTGCCAACCATAGACATCACCAGGTTTAGTTCCACGCCCCAGTGTCACCACAGGCGGATGCGAACAAAAAACCAGGGTATCGCGCGCCAGTTCATGACTAACCAGATCAACAAGATCCAATTGACGCTGAAGCGCGGAAGAGTAATCGATCAAACCCCAGTCCTGAACACTCAGGGGTGCTCTTTCCAAAACTTTTTCCGACTGATCTTCAGTCGTTCCTTTAAGCGTTTGCTCGAGCTGCACCAGCCGCTCCTGTCTTACCTGCCAAAGGCTTCTGGATAATGTGAATGGCGTGACCGAGAGTCGCCTCGGCCGCTTCCATCATCGTTTCACCGAGTGTCGGATGAGGATGGATTGTCAGCGCAATGTCTTCAAGACGCGCGCCCATTTCAATCGCCAACGCCGCCTCCGAAATCAAATTCGACGCCTCGGGCCCGACGATATGTACACCAAGAACCACATGAGTCTTCGCATCCGCAATAATCTTCACGAAACCATCCGTCTCCATCAACGAGACAGCACGGCCGTTGGCCGCAAACGGAAACTTGCCGATCTTCAAATCAGCATGACCATTGGCTTTGGCTTCCTCCTCGGTCCATCCAGCAGCAGCAATTTCCGGATCAACAAAGATGACCGAAGGAACAGTTTTAGCATCATAGACACGATTGTGGCCAGCGATCACTTCCGCCACCATCACGCCTTCGTAAGAGGCCTTGTGGGCCAACATCGGCTGGCAAGCGACATCTCCAATCGCAAAGATATTCGCAATCGAAGTGCGACGTTGCGCGTTCACTTTCACGAAGCCACGCTCATCGATTTGCAGTCCTAGGCCTTTCAAATTTGCCTGATCTGAATTCGGTTTGCGACCCACGGTCACGATCACCTTATCGGCGGCGATCTTTTGCTCTTTGCCGGCAACTTCGACCGTCACTTCAACGCCATTGCCAACCTTTTTCCAGCTCTTCGCTTTCGCTTCGAAGACAAACTCGATTCCGGCTTTTTTCAAGCGCCGCTGAACCACCTGCACGCACTCAGAATCAGCAAGTCCCATGAGTAAGCTCTTGTTGGCTTCGACCACGGTGACCTTCGAGCCAAGGTTCGAATACATGCCTCCGATTTCAAGACCAATATAGCCACCACCGACGATCACCATACTTTTCGGCACTTCATTCAACGCAAGCGCACCGGTCGAAGAGAGAACCGCTTTTTCGTCAAACTGAAAACCAGGAATTTCGATTGGACGCGAACCGGTTGCGAGAACAAAATTCTTCGCCGTCACCGCCTCGTTGCCGGCCTTGGTCTTTACGGTCACTTCGGTCGCTGTCTTAAAACTCGCCTCGCCACGAATGATGGTAACACCGTTACCTTTGAGCAACTGCTCAACTCCACCCGCCATGCGATCACAAACGCTCTGTTTCCACTTTTGGGTTTGCGCCATATTGTGCGTCACGTTTTTCACCTGAAAGCCCATCTCCGGGGCCTGGTGCTCCATGCGATGTAGGAAGTGACCCGCCGTGATCAAAGCCTTAGAGGGAATACAGCCAACGTTTAGACAAACGCCGCCCATATACTCACGCTCAATAATCGCTGTCTTCTGACCCAGTTGGGCTGAGCGGATCGCCGCCACATAACCGCCAGGACCAGCCCCCACTACTACTACATCAAAATTCTGCGCCACTGTCGTTCTCCCTGTTAAATCATGTCCAGCATTAAAACACCGGGGTTCTCGAGACGGCCAATCAACGCCTGAAGAAAGCGAGCCGCCACCGCGCCATCGATCAAACGATGATCCGCCGTAATCGTGAAGTTCATGGTCTTAATCACATCGATATCGATCGCGCCATCGGGCCCACGCTTCACCACGGGCTTTTCCTGCAACTTGTACATTCCAAGAATCGCCACTTCCGGATGATTGATGATTGGTGTCGCAAAGGTCGAACCGATCGAGCCGATATTGGTGATCGTAATTGTCGCCCCCTTCATCTCATCGAGCGCGAGCTTACCGTCACGAGCTTTTTTCGCCAATTCACCGATCTCATTGGAGAGGTGAGAGATGGTTTTCTGATCAGCATTCTTCAGAACCGGCACCACTAACCCGTTCGGAGTATCGGCCGCGAAGCCGATGTTGAAATACTTTTTATAAACAATTTCCTGCGCGTTATCGTCGATCGATGCATTGAACATCGGGAACTCGCGAACCGTCGCGATCAGTGCCTTCATCACAAAGGGCAAATAAGTAATCTTGATTCCGGTTTTTTCCGCCTGGGCCTTGAGATTCTCGCGCATCGTCACCAACGCTGTTACATTGGCCTCGTCGGCCAAGGTAATGTGCGGGATGATTTGATTTGCCATTTGCATGTTCTCGGCGATTTTCTTGCGGATACCACGAATCGCCACGCGTTCTTCTTGTGCTCCGCCGACACCTTGATATGCAGGGCGCGGAATTCCAGGGGCCCGGAGGTCCGCTGGAAAGCTCGGCGTACCCGCAGCCGTCGCACCTGCGCCCTGATGAGCAACATCATCACGAGTCACTCGACCGGCAACGCCCGAACCTTTTAGCACATTGATATCAACACCCATTTCACGCGCTAAACGACGAGTCGCCGGGGTCGCCAAAATCTTGGAGTCGGCTACCGGAGGATGAATCGCCACGCCCCCTCCCACCGCACTCGCCGCGACCGTGGCCGCGGGTTTTGCCGCCATCGCTGCCGGCGCCAAACCCGGAGCCTGAGCCGATGCCGGTCCCGGAGCCGGTTTTTGTGGTGCAGCCACAGGTGCTGTCGCTCCCGACGAAGAACTAACAGAAACACCATCAGTCTCAATCACCAACATCACGTGGCCGACTTCAACCACTTCTCCCTCTTTAGATCTCAGCTCTTTCACCACGCCCGCAGAGGGACTCGGAACCTCCACAGTGGCTTTATCGGTCATCATTTCCGCGACCGTTTGATCCGCCTCGATCTTGTCGCCGGGCTTCACCAACCATTTCACGAGTTCGCCTTCGGTTACGCCTTCACCAAGTTCGGGCAACTGAATGTTTTTAGACGCCATCGCCGCATCCCCCACTGTTTATTAAGGAGCTCTTATTAAGGAGTTCAATAAGTGATTAAATTAAAAATAAGTTACGGAAATTCTACCGCCGATACTTTGAACTTTACAAGTCTCAGCGACCTTGACGTTCGATCATACCCTTCATGAAATATTCACCTGCGCGGTATGAACTGCGCACCAGGGGACCGCTCGCCACGTATAAGAATCCCATACCTTCGGCAATCGTCTGCCACTCGGCAAATTCTTCGGGCGTCACATAGGCTTCGAGCTTCAAATGACGCTGGGTCGGTTGTAAATACTGTCCGAACGTGACCACGTCACATCCTACCGCACGCAGATCACGAAGTGCCTGTATGACCTCCTCGCGCTCTTCACCCAGGCCCATCATAATGCTCGATTTCGTGTAACGAGTAGGATCGATCTGCTTCACCGCCTCCAGAACACCAAGTGACTGTCGGTAGGTCGCTCGCGGATCTCGAACGCGTTTAGAAAGGCGCTCTACGGTTTCGATGTTATGAGCGAAAACATCAGGCTTCGCGCGCACCAAAACCTCGATGAGCGCACGATCGCCGCGAAAATCCGGAGTTAAAAC
>SXRI01000015.1 GCA_005793615.1 Bdellovibrionales bacterium | reverse complement strand
CATAAGTGGAGAGAACGCAATTGTCTTCAGCGGCACTCTGAAGAAATTTATTCAGGAACTCTTCGTTCCAGAGATCGGGACTGGTTTTAGAGCTAAAGGCGTCAAAGCAAATACAGGCATAGCGCTGATCGAAGACAGTATCTGCATCGAGCGCGCCCTTGATAAGCCAGCGCTGTTCATGAATCAATGTCTTAAGAGCTTCACGCGCATCCTCGGCGACGCAGCCTACGTGTGTGGAGACACGGTTAAGAATTTCGAAGTAAGCGTCGCTGAATTCAGCCGGTACAGATGTGTCATCGGCAGCCAACAACCAAGCATGAAACCAAGCGCGGAGCTCCGGAACAATTTCATAACTGATGCCCCGGGCTTTACTGAGGACACCATTTTTCAAAAACAGAGCTGCTGCGAGAAGTTCGACATAGCCTAAGCCCAGGCCCATGGAAAGCACCGTTGGCGAAAACCCCCGCGTGAGGGCTGTCTCGATCGCCTCGCCATAAATGTAGACGGTCTCAGAAAACGCACCTTTCAAACTGTGCATGGCTTCGGAGAGGGCGCCCTCACCGGAGCCGGTGACGATGCGAACTGTTGGGCTTCCGTCGGCGGTTGGCTCGAAGATGAATTTTTTATTTACCTCGGGAGACATAGGAAGCTCTATTTCTCAAATTGCTCTTGCCGTTGGTTTGACAAAATGAGGCGCCATGCTGCACTGTGTGCCCCGTGATCGTCAATCCCAACTGGGCCGGGAAACCCTATTTTCCCATCAGTCAGGTCTATAAGGAACGTTTTGGCTCGAAAGTTGTCAAAATTCCGGTATCAATTGCCGAAAACTGCCCGAATCGGGCAGGTATCAAGGGAATGCAGACCTGCATATTTTGTGATGAGCATGGTTCCTTTGCCTATCCGGAGAGTCAGGGAGCCGCGATTCGTGAACAAATCGTCAGCCATCGTGAGAAGATTGCTGAACGCTTCAATGCCAGTCGCTTTTTGGTCTACTTTCAGGCGTACACGACCACGTTCACGCAGCTAGCCCGCCTCAAGGAAGGTTTCGAGGTTGCTCTTAGTTTTCCGGATGTCGCCGGAGTGGTTGTCGGCACACGCCCCGACACTCTTTCCGAAGCTGTGGTTCAGTACTGGCGTGAGATGAGTAGGCAGACTTTCGTTGGCATCGAGCTCGGGGTGCAGAGTTTTGATGATGAGCAATTGCAGTGGATGCGACGCGGGCACAACGCGGCGGCCGCGATCAAGGGAATCGACCGTGTGGCGGCAGCTGGCTTGGATGTTGGTGTGCATTTGATCTTTGGTTGGCCAACGGAAACGGATAAACAAATAGTTGAAACGGCGATGCTGATCAATTCCCTTCCGGTAACGAACGTAAAGCTGCACAATTTGCATGTACTCACGGGTACGCCTCTTGAGCAGCTCTACCGTGAAGGTTTGTTTCAACCCATTGAGCTTGAGAAGTACGCAAGTCGCGTGGCGCTCTTTCTTGAGCATTTATCGCCAGCGATTGCCGTTCATCGGTTGGCGGCGCTTTCTTCGCGATGGCAAGAGTTGGTGGCGCCAGCGTGGACACGACACAAAATGAAAAGCTACCAAGCAATTATTGATTATTTAAATTCACGTGGGACCTTTCAGGGGCGTGCATACTCAGCGCCAAGACAAATTGTCCCGGTTGACGCAGGTCTTCTTGAGGTCTAGGTAGGCTCTTTAGGTTTAAATGAAACCTGAAGCCGATTTCTTGACCAAACCAGCTTTGCACACAAATTGAATATAGAGAGTTTAAAGCGGAGAGTGGAGCTGTGCCTTAAGCACTTAATATTGGGTTGCAATTCAATTCGCAGGGGGCAGGTATGTCGAGGTTCTCAGATCGCAAACAGGCTGGTGAAATCTTAGCAAAAAAACTCCGCGGTTTGGCGTTCAAGAAACCGGTCGTTTTGGCGCTGCCTCGAGGGGGTCTTCCGGTTGCTGCTGAAATTGCCCGTGAACTGGGGGCGCCGCTCGACATACTGGCGGTCAAGAAAATCGGCTCGCCACAGAATCCCGAGTTTGCTCTTGGCGCGGTATCGGAGGATGGCGTGCCGGTAATGGATGAGATTTTGATTCGGAATCTCGGGGTTGATCGCGCCGTACTCGACAAGATTGCACAAACCAAGATCGAAGAAGTGAGAGCGCAAGCCGAGATGTTTCGTCGCGAACTTCCGATGCAGCCGGTCGGTGGCCGTCATGTCATTTTAGTGGATGATGGACTTGCGACCGGTGCGACCATGGAAGCTGCGATAAGGGTTCTGCGAGCCCGTCGAGTTGCGAAGATTACGGTCGCAGTACCGGTTAGTTCCGAACCGGCAGCACGAAAATTGAAAGCTCAGGTGGATGATTTCGTTTGCTTGAACATCCCCGATGATTTCTACGCAGTTGGTGCATGGTATATTTCGTTCGAACAAGTCAGTGATCGTGAAGCACTTGAAGCGTTACGCAGCGGACAGCTGGCTCGCGAACAACCCATTAGTGAAAGCGAAGTAGAGATCGCACTCGGCAAAGGGAGTGACGCTAAACTAAAAGGTGATCTTGCTGTTCCTTTGATCCCTCGAGGTCTGGTGATTTTCGCACACGGCAGCGGTAGCAGTCGCCTGAGTCCGCGCAACCGTTCGGTTGCCGCCGCCCTGAACCGTGTGGGCTTTGCGACCCTGCTCTTTGATTTGTTAACTGTGAAGGAATCAGACATTCGGCAGAACGTTTTCGATATCACGCTATTGGCTGGGCGTTTGGTCAAGGTGACAGACTGGGTTCGTGAACGCTATCCGAATCTTCCGCTGAGCTATTTCGGAGCCTCCACCGGTGCCGGAGCTGCGATCGAGGCGGCCGCGCTGAAGTCAGACGGCCTTCATGCGATCATAAGTCGTGGTGGTCGAGTCGATCTTGCGAAAAAAATCGATCAAGTCGAGGTGCCGACATTGATGATTGTCGGAAGCCACGATGAGCCAGTGCTTCTCTTGAATCGCCAAGCCTCAAAGAGGTTGAAAAACAGCAAAATCGCCATTGTGCCGGGCGCCGGTCATCTCTTCGTGGAGCCGGGAGCCCTCGATGAGGTTATCGAGTATGCCGTCGATTGGCTACAAGAGAACCTTGCGCCGGTCGTTCATGAGGTGAGCGAACCCAAAGAAGCCGTCAGTCGCGAGATCGAGCGCCTGGCGCGGCCGTTGAGTTCCGATGATGATTATCGGGAGTTCGCCAAAAGAATCGCTGACGCGCGAATCGTAATGTTGGGTGAGGCCAGTCACGGTACGCAGGAATTCTATGACATTCGCCGTAAGATCTCCGAGCATCTTATTCGTGATCATGGTTTCAACTTTATCGCTGTCGAAGGCGATTGGCCGGATTGCTACGCGCTCAACCGTTACATTGAAACCGGCGAGGGTGGTCGTGCTAAGGATGTCATGGCGAAGTTTCGGCGCTGGCCGCAATGGATGTGGGCAAATTCGGCTGTGATTCCGGCGATCGAATGGATGCGTCATCATAAACACGCGGGGTTTTATGGACTCGACGTGTATTCGCTCTTTGATT
>SXRI01000239.1 GCA_005793615.1 Bdellovibrionales bacterium | reverse complement strand
CGGACAAAGAGTTCGCCCATCAGATCTTCAACCTTGAATCCAAAGTCGAAGTCGCGCGCGTGCGCACCAAGTGGCGACCCAAGGAATAGTTTAGTTGGCAAGTTTGCACTCGACAGGTGGCATGGACTTATCAACCACCCATTCTATCTCGCTCCATTTGCGTAGCAAACTAACGCCTTTTTCCTTTATCAAGCCACGAATTTGAGTCAGACGAAATCCGAGGATACGAGGCTTCTGGGTACGCGAAACATAGAATTCCACCTTGGGGAATATATGCTCACCGGGATCGGCGACATTCGGAAGAATCTCGAAGGCATCGACAATCGCGCCGTCACCGAAAACAAGGTCAGTTGTCCCCCGTGTTTCCACGAGCGAGGTGCTCGAAATGGAGCCCTTTGGTATCGAGATCCAAGATCCACTGGTGAGTCCGTAGTCTTGTTGATAGGCTTGAGCTGACGCCTCTGGGATGATCGAAGGGGGCCAGGGCTTTCCCGCCGGAGGAGACTCCAAATTGTTGAAAATCCAGGTAGCTTCGTACGCGTTAGATTGAATTACTGACATTACGCACTGGCTGTCTCTACTTCGAAAAATGTCCTGCGCAAGTGCGGAACGTTGGATCGCGCGATCTAGGTCCTCAGCGGTCAACTTCGATAGCAACGCATCCCAGGGGAACACAAAACCAAGGCGGATCCGCTGTGCGAAGACAGCCGTTCCCGAGCGATCTTGCTTGTCATCGCCGAGGTAAACTGTGAGTGAGCGCACCGACGAATGATCAAGGCCGTTCAAGCTGTGGATGTCATCGTCTTTATCGAGCACCATCGGCGCAGCGATCTTAAGCATCTCGCGGTCACGGCAAACATTCAGTTCGGTGGTCTTCGAGAGTGCTTCACACTGCACTTGCGGCGACTTCTTCATCAAGAGTCGTGCGGCCATAACCATTTCGTGGAGGAGCAAGACCGCGCGGTCTTTCATCGAGGAGTTCTGATAAGGTTCTTGTTCAATAAAAATCTCGGTCTCTCCGTGGAGAGCCAGTTGATCTGAACGGAATAAGAGCTGAACTTTTTCTTTCGCGAGATTCTCGAGCTTGCGTGGGATAAAGTACCACGCCTTTTGCCTCACGGCCCAAAGAAGGTACGCCACCAATACATCAGGTTTTCCGACAGAGAGTTTTCGCAAAATCGGCAAAATATGGCGACGATATTCGGGAAGAGATTCGATATTGGTGTTGGCGTACGCTTCGACCGCGACGCCGTCAATGCCGTTGCCGCCGCCACCGAGTGACGAAGTTCCCTTCCCTGAAAACGGGCCTTGAGCCGGAGCCGAGCCTGAGGCTGGCGGTGCTGCGGGACCTTGAGCGGGCGCCAAAGGTTGACCGCCGCCAGGGCTAGATCCTTTGCAGGCGACAAGACTGAGGACCATGAGAAGAGAGAGAAAACGAATAGTCATTTGCTCTCTCCCGGAGTCTCGCGCAGTGAAAAGAGTTCGACCGCGCTGTCATCTTTTTCCAATACAACAACCGCCAGGTTTGAATTCAGCGTGGCTGTTGTTCCAATGTGTGAGGCGCGTAGTTTGCCGAAAGTTTCGAGAACACGAATCTGAGTTTTTCCTTCCGTCGTAAAGCCGCCACTGGCGAGACTGATCCAGGCTTTGGGCGCCGAGACCTCGATGCACTCGGATTTTGTGCAAGAGGTGTAGCGGAAGTCCATCATCATATTATTTCCCGTGGCGACGACTTGCGCTTCACTCAAGAAAGGTGCAATCAATGCGAGTGCGAGGAGCAAAAGGCGCTTCATTGGCCATGCTCCTTCTGACGACATCGTTCCCGTGAATTTCGTGTATTGAGTGCAAGCAGGGAATTGACGTCACTACCAGGAAAATAGGGATCGAGGGCTTTGCCGTTGAGTTCAATCAAAGTTCCGCAATTGTCGAACTTGAAGGGTGCCAGATCTTTGAGGTCTTTTGGTGGATGTTCGAACATCTCCATGGCGTTGAATTTGGCCGTGGTGCCGTCGATGACGATGTCAAGCGGTCGACCGGTAAGAAAAGCTTCAAACGAGCGCAGAGTGCGAGTGGCCTCATTTTTGTCTTCACCAGAACTGTACTCGATACAAAGACCGGCTGCGATCAGGTAACCCTTGCGATTTTCAGGTGTCGAATAACCATGTGAACAGAGCTCTTGTTGATGTTCCTGGATGAATTTAAGTCCGGTGATCATTTCGGTAGTCAGATCACGAATTCCGGAAAACGGTTTTGCCTGCCGAAGCTCGCCACCACGATTGACATTCAGTAGCGCCTTTACGGCATCCTGGGCGCTTTCGCGAGAGGTGATAGGCTTTTGATTTCCATTTGTCAGTGCCATGGGATTAATGCGATAGGCGGTCCACAGTTCAAGATAGGCTTGATAGACACCGGCCGTGGCCAGAATGGCTTCTAGATCAGCACGATTAACACCGATTGTGTTGCCTGAGGATTTTCCGCAGTTTCCTTCGAGACCGTCGAATCGTACGGGACCAAAGCTTACGGAGCGGCATTCCATCTCCGAACTTTTGCCGGTATAAAGGAACGAAGGGACGGCGATAGAGAGTTCCGCGTCGCGAATCGCGCGCAGTTCATGGCGGAAGCTGACAATCGAATTGCGAAAGCGATCCATCCACTCCTGTAACTCCTCGGGAGTTTTAATGTCTTCAGGGCCGTCATTGAAGAAGGTGTCAAGGGCTGTACTGTTTGATTTACGCAGTTGGTTTTGCATTGCCTGGTAGCGTCCGGAGTTTCCTGTTGCCTGCATGTAAAGTGGACCCATGCGCCGAGCAATACCTTTCAGATCGAGTATCGGTCGCAGGCTGGCGCGCCAAAAAATCGCGCGATGGTTTTCGGGGTTAATCTTCAGGGCTTCGTTGAATTTTCCGAAGGCATCATTGAGTTTCACGCCTTCTAGCAGGGCTTCGCCTTCGTCGGCCAGTGTATCGGCAGCATCAGTGCTAGTGCCGCCGCCATCAACTTTGCCAGTTGGTTTCTTTTCCGGAGAGTTTTCTTTCACCACGAGGTGGCGTTCGTTTGGTGAGCAAGCCGAGGAGAGCGTGACGAGCAGCACGGCACCGAGAAGAAATAGAATCGATCGATAAAAGATGCTCACGACGTTTTCCAGATTCTGATGGGCTTGGGAGGACTTTTTACTCTCATGCACTTTGGGATTCATGTTTCGTACCAGCCTCTTAAGTCGTTTCATTGGATATGAAGTGTTTAGAACTTTGACAGTGCCTAAAACGGCGGGCTCCCTATTGAAATGGGCCAGGAAAAAAAGGGAGCCCGCTTGGATGGAAAGGGCGTTACTTGCGACAGGTTTGTTTCGCGAGTAGGCGATGTACATCGGCATTGGGCAGAATGCCGTTGACTGTGCGATCGTTAAGGCTGGTCACGCGACCGCACTTATCGAATTTCGCAGGGACGATTTCGCGCACGTCCTTGAGGGGTTGGCTAAAGAAGGCCGGAGCGTCGACGGTGATGACCTCACTTTCGCTAACCGCAACTGCAGTCGGACCTTTCAGCATTAATTCGATGAGACCGAGAGTCCGTTCAAGTTTGTTCTTGGCGCGGACACAGAGACCTTTTTCAAACGCATAACCGGGACGATTTTGAGTACTTTGTTTTCCTTGCGGGCAAAGCTCTTGCTGCATCGAAATCGCATAGCGGGCGCCGATCACCGCGTCTTTGGCGATGTCCGGAATCACACCAATGGCGTTACCCTTGCGAAGCGTACCGAATTTGGCGTTCGCGAGAAACAGTTTCATATCGTGCTCGCGATTGCCTGAAACACGGATCGAGGTTTGGTAGGCACCCGAGAAATCCCATGCGTTCAGGAAGGTCAGCAGGGTCTGATAGCCGGCGACGAGCTGTTGCGCGGCTTCAAGATCCGCGCGGTTCAGGCGATGCTCCGCTGTCTTCGTGGCTGGACAGTTTGAGAAATCATACACGCGCCCTTGTTCTATTTCAGCCACGCAAGAAACCATGGCTTGTGCAACCGTGAACTGCACGAGTGAATCTGGCGAAGTGTGCAAAGGGATCTCCGGGCCATTTTTGAGATCGTTCAACGTGCGGCGCAGTTGATCGAGGCGGTAGATATAGCGTGCGATCAGCTCCTGCGCGTCTGACTCGGTGTGAATGTCTTTCGGGCCGTTCAACGCGAAATCTGCCAGTGGAGAATTCACCTTGCGGAAGCGCGCCGTGGCTTTTGCAAAACGTGAGTGGATCTCGGGACGAGTTTGTACCAGAGGCTCTACTCGGCCAACGATTCCCTTCAATTCCAACTGCGGAGCGATCACGGCCATCAGCAATCGGGCCTTGGGGTTAGCAGCATCGATCGCGAGGGCGGCTTTTGCGGTGTGAGCCGCAGGGAAGAGAGCTTGTGCGGCCAGTAACGTTTCGCTGGTATCGGCTAGGGCTTGCGCTTTCACCTCTTTGCTCATCGCCGAGTCGGCGACAATCGCTGCGACGTTGATAGTTTTAGCCGGCGACGCAAAAGCGCTGGCGGCAGTCATCGAGGAGAGAACAGGTACGAGAATTTGGCTAAGGCGTAACATAATACATTTCCTTTCGAGTTTCGCTCAGCCACACAGTGTTTTGCGTCGGCTAAGATTGTTTGATGCAAAGAGTTATATGCCTTGTGAAAGGGTGTTTACAGATTTTGTTTGTAAAATATGAACAAAGAAATTTACTCTCAGGTAAACATCAGTACCTGCCGATAGGTCTATCAAGACGCCGCTTAAGGCGTCTTTCAGTCCATCGAGCACAGGCTAAAAATGGCTTAAAATCAGAGGGTTAAATGGTCTCGGTATTCGAATTTAAGGATTACAAAGAGTACCTTCAGGCCTGGCTTGAGGCCCGGCCAAAGGGTGGTCGTGGCGAAGCCCGTAAGATTGCCGCACGCCTTGGAATCAGTACCACTCTCGTAAGCCAGATCTTTAATGGCGACAAACACTTCACCATGGAATCCGCCAGCGAACTCGCCGATCACCTTGTGCTCAGTGAGCGCGAAGCCGATCACTTTCTATTGTTGGTGGATTACGCTCGTGCCGGCAGTCACGGCTTGAAAACGAAACTCAAGAAACGCATCGACAAGAGCCGTGAGCTTGCGTTGAAACTCACCGAACGGGTCGAAGTGGATCGCATCCTTTCCGATGCTGAAGCCGCGGCCTATTACTCCCACTGGATCTATACGGGCGTCACCAATTTCATCGCCACCGCGCCCAAGACTACAAATGTCGAGTTGGCCGAGCGTCTCAAGGTTCCCGAGGCTCTGATCGCGCGAGTGATGTCGTTTTTGATCGAGAGCGGCATCTTGGTGTTGCGAAAAGATGGCTATGACATCGGGGCCAAAACCACATACGTCACACCCGAGTCGTTACTGGTGGTGAAGCACCACCAGAATTGGCGATTGCAGGGGTTCAATTACATGCCCTACGTAGATAAACAAAATTTCTTTATTACGGCGCCAATGTCGCTCTCGCAAGAGGTCGCCGAGCGAATTCGTGCCGACCTGCCAGCGTACATCGAGAAAATCCAAAAGTGGATCGGACCATCGCCGTCCGAAACGGTCCGCTGCCTGAACATCGACTGGTTTGAGTACTGAGGCGGCGCAAGCGACCTCAGTCAATTTTGACCTTAGGCCAAGCAAGTCCTACTAGGCGAGCATTCCCTTGAGCTCACCGGATTCAAACATCTCCATCATAATGTCGCTGCCGCCGACGAGTTCTTTCTTAAGATAGAGCTGAGGAATGGTTGGCCAGTTGCCGTAGACTTTGATTCCTTCGCGCATCGAGTTGTCCTGGATGACATCGACAGCAAAGAACTCAGTGCCGAGTTCCTGAAGAATGGCGACCGCACGAGCTGAGAACCCGCACATCGGAAACTGAGGCGAGCCCTTCATGAATAAGACCACGCGATTCTCGGTCAGCAGTTGATCAATTTTGTTGTGAATAGCGCTGGTTTCAGGGGTCTGGTTAACTTCACTCATGGTTTCCTCAGTTCTTTATTATCGTTTTAATGGTGAGGGCATGGACCTCGCCGGTTTTTAGTTCAGGGTCAAAGACCCGCATGACATGGCGTTGGCTCTCGATCCGGCTGAGTCCTCGAAAGGCACCGCTGGCGATCGCGACCTGCCAGTGATCGCTGGTCCCAGTCATGTCGATCACTTCAATATCGCCGTCAGGATAGGCGGCAGCAAGCCTGGATTTCATTTGCTCAATGGTCATTGGGCCTCGCAAGAAAGATTTACATCAGATGGGGGCTCTTTTAGCAGGGGAGCCATGAGGAAGGCAAGTGAGCCAAGGCTCTTTCGCTTAGAAAAGAAGCATGCTAAAACACTGGGCAATGTCTGATGCACCCCCAAATCCCCCCCCAAACACCCTCGAAAACACTTCTGACGAGTACTTTCTTTTCGTCGATCCCGAGCAGATTCGCCGTGAGCGACAAAAAGCCAAAGATTTGCGTGTCAGCCAATGGTGGCGGCAGCAGATTGGCCGAGGGCGCTGCTATTATTGTGAAAGGCAGTTTCCGAAGGAGCAGTTAACCATGGACCACGTGGTGCCGCTGGCGCGCGGTGGGAAGAGTAGTAAGAAAAACTGCGTGGTTTGCTGCAAAGAGTGCAATAACTCTAAAGGCCATCGCATGACAGTCGAAATGACGATGGCCTCTATGGACGACAATTCCTAAATAGCGTTCTTACATGACGTCGATCAGTTCAACTTCGAACATCAACGCGGCCCCCGGAGGAATTTCGGTACCTGCGCCGCGGTCGCCGTAGCCCATTTCTGCTGGAATAATGAGCTTACGCTTGCCACCGACCTTCATGTTCTCAAAGCCCTCATCCCATCCCTTGATAACTTCACTCTTACCAAGAGTGAATTCAAACGGATCGCGGCCGACCGAAGTGTCGAACTGTTTTCCGCGTCCCATGGATGCTGCGGGATCATAAAGCCAGCCCGAGTAGTTCACTTTAATTTTCTTACCATTGGAGGCCACTTTGCCTTGGCCGACAATGGTGTCTTCAATAATCAATTTTTTAATGTCTTTGGGTAGTGTCGAGGCCGAAGCGCTCGTTGTTGCACTTGTTTTGCTGGACTTCGAGGAGGATTTTTTTTCAGCCGACTTTGCTGCCGTTTTCTCCGTCTTTGCCTCTGCTTTTGATTCCGCTTTTGCCTTTGCTGGAGCGGCGTCGGCGGTTTTTTCTTCCGCATTAGCGATCGCTAAGACCAAGAGACTTGCAAATACCGCTGCGGCAAAGCGCGCTGTGATCGAATAATTCATCGTTACTCCTCGTTTCAAATGCATTGCGTTCGGCACTCTGCCCAACCTCCTGCTTATTTTTTAACGTTGGTCGAATCTTTAGCCGAATCTTAGGTCACAATCTGGGTTGGGATCAAGAATTTCGGAGAAGCGCCGCGCAATTCGGTTTTTTCCCAGGAGGATGGTGATCGTTGGCGGCGGGCCAAAATTTGATTTACGTTGAATCAACCCACAACAGTTGCTCTGATTTCGTTTTGTTGCTTTGATAAAGGCGACTGTTTCATGATTTTAATGAGAAGTGAACGAACCCAGGACCCGGGAAAAGTGGCAACGTGGCAAAACAGATAACGAGTAGCAGCACTGCAGAATATTTCGCAAAAAACCTCCAGCAAGTTGGATTTTCGTCCCCGACAAAGGCCGTACTGACGACCTTGAAAGAAGCGGTAGATAACTCACTCGATGCCTGTGAGGAAGCAAGTATTCTGCCGGATATCGTGGTGACCGTGAATAAGATTGGCGTAGGCTCCAGCAAGAGCTCTGACTTAGTCGAGATCACAGTCGAAGATAACGGCCCGGGGATTGATCCTGAGGATCTTGCCAAGGTTTACGGTGAGTATCTGGCTTCAAGTAAGTTCGGTCGCGGTCAGTGTACTCGCGGTCAACAGGGTATCGGTATCTCCGCGGCGACGACATGGGCGCAGCTCACCAATGCCACGGGCGTGCGGGTGACTTCGAAAACCAAAGGTATGCGTAAAGCCATCACTGCGATCGTCGATGTCGACATCAAAGGCAATCGCGGGATTTTGAAGAAAAAAGAATCCATCGATTGGGACAAACCGCACGGCGTAAAGGTTGAGTTTCGAATCGATGGACGGATTCAGCTCAATGGTGATGGTGGTTTGTTGACCTATCTAGAGGGGACGACGTTGGTGAACCCCCATTTGAAACTCGATTACAAACTGGTTGAAAACGATTGGGTGCGAATAGAACGGGTCTCGGATTCTGTGCCTGATATTCCATCACCGACTCTGCCGCATCCGCACACGATGAAGCTTGGCGAGTTCATGACTCATGCGGGACTTTACGGCAAAGTGGAGTTTGGTAAGTTTTTGAAGCAAGGGTTCTCGCGAGTACAAGATGCGACTCTTAAGGAACTTATAGCCGGCGGCATGCCAAAGACCTTGATGACCCTGCCGACAAATAAAATGTCGGAAGAACAGTTTAAGAACGCCTTTCAGGTGATTCAAAAAACAGAGCTTCAGTCGCCGTCGACAAAATCAGTGCTGACCGTCGGTGAAGAGGCGTTGGCGAAATCAATTCTTCGCCTTGGTGATGTCGACTTCTTCTCGGTCGTCGCCCGTAAACCGCGGATCGCCGATTTCAAACCCGTGGTTGTTGAGGTTGCGCTCGCGCGCTTTCTCAATCGCGGCGGAGGCGATGAGCCGATTCAACTTCTGCGTTTCGCTAATCGCGTGCCCTTGCAGTTCGATAAGGCGGCATGCGCGATCACGCGAGCGGTTGAGACCGTGAACTGGCGCGCCTATGGACTGCCGCAATCAAAAGATTCGCTACCGTTTGGACCTTATGTTTTTGCGATCTCGGTTACGTCACCGTTTATTAAATTTAAGAATGCCTCCAAAGAAACAATTGATGGCTCGGAAGAATTGATCGAGGAGATCCGTCGGGCGTTGATGCAGGCGGGGCAAAAGCTTTCACGCCATATCCGCCGTGAACACAAAGAGGCTGACCTAGAGCGTAAGATCGCGCATATCGAGCAGTTCGGTCCGATCTTGATCGAGTATCTCGGAAAGATCACTAATGCCAAGGAGTCGCGTAAGAAGAAGGCCGAAGAAGGCTTGAAGAAACTTCTGGGGCGCGATGCTCAGGCGGCGGAGAAAGATCTTTCGGAAGCGGAAGTTCGCTTGGCGGCGCTCAAGGAAAAACAGGCGAGAGCCGGTATGCTGTTTACTGCAGCGGGAGCCACCAACGCCATTGAAGGCGAGAGCGAAGAGGATGCCGAAGTCGTTGAAATCGAAGTGACCGACGATGATGAGACCACGAAAAAGACCACGCACAAAGTGAGCGGTACCAAAAAGGACGGCGATGGTAGCGGTGGAGCGACGACGATTAAGGCCGCGACGACGGCAACTACAGCAACTACAGCCAAAGCCGCAGTGACCACGACGGCGAAGGCGGTTGTAACAACAACCGCGACGACCACGACAGCCAGGGCCGCGACGACGGAGAAGACTGCAGTTCCCACAACGACGACGACGGCCAAAGCTGCAACAGCTTCGGCGGGAAAATCGGGTAAGTGAAGTTTTTGAGAATCACCAAATTTTTAGAAGAAAACCGGTAAGAGAAAATGGACAAGATCATTCGTATTCGCAAACTGACCAAAGACATCCCAAAAGAAGCGCGCCTTCTCTGTGATACCATGCTGCAGGAGCTCGAGGGTGCCCACCGCCCAGTATTAGAGGCAGTGAAATGTACGCTCGATAACTCCTATTATAATCCCAAGGTTGGCTACCTCACTCCTGGTGACAAGCGGGTGCGCACCGAGCTCAACGTTTCGAGCGTGCAAAAAATGGCGCGCGTGATTTTCATGCTTGATCAACTGATTACGAAGATCACCTCCAATGCCGTGCATACTTATCGTGAATATTATTATATCGCCAAGGGCGAGATGAAGAATGACAAGCGTTTGAAGCCGCTCGACTTCGCTTCACAGGATGAGTGCGATGCTGCGATCGACTTCATTGGTGATATGCTTGAAGTGTATCGTGAAGAACTGAACTGTTTTGCGAACGATCGTGGGGGGCAGACCTACTCGCAGCAGTTGGTGGTAGAGGAGTCGCTTCCGGATGGCACCAAGGCCGTGGTGGATCTCTCGACTCTCGGTACTACGCCATTTCAGCCGCAAAACAGGCCACAGGCTTTGAAGTTAAGAGTTAAAAAGAAAGTCGATTTTTGTCTCGTGGTCGAGTCTCAAGGTACGGCGGGAACGTTGGTCACCAATGGTATGACTAAGCGTCACAACTGCATCATTATGGGTGCGCAAGGCGTGCCTTCGAATGGCGTTCGCGGTTGGTGTAAGTTGATTCAGGATCAACTGAAGGTGCCGATGTTTTTCTTCGGAGATCTTGACGCGTACACCATGCAAAATATCTTCCGTACACTTAAAGCCGGTTCTGCTGCATCATTAATCAGGAACTCCGATTTTTCGGCTCCTGATGTTCACTTCCTTGGCGTGTTGCCGGAAGATGTCAAAAAATATGACCTCCCGTTCTATTCAGTGAACGACAAAGATCAGGCCGAAGCGCGTTCCTTGAAAAAGGCAAAAGATGCCCTTTCCAACGATCCGTTCTTCCAAGATAAGAAAAATCGTCGACTCTCCGCGATTCTTGAATGGTTAATCAAGAATAAGATGCGTTGCGAGCAGCAGGCCTATTTTTCGGTCGACTCCCGCGATCCGCAGATCATGGAGAAAATCCTGGTTGAGAAAATCAAGAAGGGTAACTTCATTTAAAGTCGACCGGCAGCCCCGAAGCCCGTTCCGCTATGGCTCAAAGTGGCAATTGCATTTTTGCACTGGCGTTGCCCTTTGAGGTCGAGTCTACTTTGTTTTGAGTCGGCTCATACGCCGGCTCGAAGAATCGTAGCTCTCTGTCGTTCCTCTCACTTGTCGGGAGAATTAAGTGCGATCGATTGGGATTCCTCTCCTTTTCAAAATCATGGTCAGTCATTTTGCGGTAGTAGTCGTTGGCGCGTTGATAGCGTTCTCGGCCGGTGCGAACACTCTGCCTGACCCTGAAATGACTCCCGGTCTGGTATGCACGGAATCTGATCGTGACTTCAAAGGCTTTGATTACCCTGAGGGGATCGCGCGCTGTAAACGTAATTTCAAGCAGAGTGAGAAGACTTCGGTGGCGCGGCACTACGGTGATATCCCGGAAGATGATTGGTCAAATTATGAATTCGATCACCTCATTCCGCTTTGTGCCGGCGGATCCAATAGTCTTAAGAATGTATGGCCGCAGCCGCTTGAACAGGCCAAGAGAAAAGATGTTCTCGAAAACCAGGTATGCGTCGGACTTCGCAATGGCACCATGACTCAGGCGGTAGCGATAAGGAAGATACGTGAATGGTTCGATGCTTTGCGAAGCAAGCCGCAGGGACAGAGCGAAGACCAATCGCTCGAAGTGATATTGATTTACGAAAAGGCCTGGAGCGCGTTAGCCAACCAGCCCACTGATCAACGTTGATCAACGTTGATCGACGCTGATTGACGCTGATTGACGCAATCTGCTGATGCTTGTCGGCGGGCGCGCTTGAGGGGTAGCATCCGCCCATTAAAAAACATCGAATGTGAATTTCGAATAAATTCGAATGCATGCGAAAAAAAGGGAGAGCCGTACCCATGGCCAAAATTGAGACGACACCTGAGATGGTAAAAAATGTATATGACACCAGTCGTGAGCGCCTGAAGACTGTGCGTGCCCGGCTCAATCGTCCGTTAACATTGGCGGAAAAGGTTCTCTATGGTCACCTTGATGATCCGCAAGGACAAGAGCTTGAGCGTGGTAAGAGCTTTTTACTTTTGCGTCCCGATCGCGTGGCGATGCAAGATGCCACGGCACAGATGGCCATGTTGCAGTTTATGCTCGCGGGTCGAGACGAAGCCGCAGTTCCCTCGACGGTTCATTGCGATCACCTGATTCGTGCCCACGTCAACGCCGCCGCCGACATGAAGACCGCTAAAGATGAAAATCGTGAGGTCTTCGATTTTCTCGCGACGGCGGCTTCGCGCTACAATATTGGTTTTTGGCGCCCGGGCGCTGGCATCATTCATCAGGTCGTTCTTGAAAACTACGCCTTTCCTGGCGGCTTGATGATCGGCACTGACTCACACACCCCGAATGCGGGCTGCCTTGGCATGGCGGCTTGCGG
>SXRI01000238.1 GCA_005793615.1 Bdellovibrionales bacterium | reverse complement strand
CAGCTCGACTGAGGCGCAGTTCCTCTGCGTCGCAGGGAGAGCTGACGTCCTCCAACGAAGCGGACGGGCCTTTTTCAACAGCCGGCTAGGGAGCAAGGCGTGAGCGCTGCCACCCTTCACCCGTCGGTGCGCGTTCAAATAAAAAGCGGTCGTGTAGCCGATACTCACCGGCCTGCCAAAACTCAAAACGCTCAGGCACCAAGAGCCATCCACCCCAATTATCAGGGCGTGGAACTTCACCATCAGAACCAAAACGCTTTTCTACTTCAACGACTCTCGCCAAGAGCTCATCACGCGTATTGATTTTTTGACTTTGCGGCGAAGCCCAAGCTCCGAGACGACTGCCGCGTGGTCGCGACGCAAAATAGGCATCAGCTTCTTGATCACTTAAACGCTCCACTGGTCCTTCGACACGAATCTGTCGACCGAGAAGCGGCCAGAAAAACACCAAAGCCGCTTGCGTGTTTTCGAGCAACTCGCGCGACTTCTGACTTTCATAATTACCGAAGAGCTTAAACCCTTCGAGTCCCTTGGGGTCACGGCAGGTTCCCTTAAACAGCACAATGCGCGCACTCGGGCGACCGCTCTTGGAAGCTGTGGCAAGAGTCATCGCCGTCGCCATTTCCTCACCCATCGAGGCTTTGGCCTCAGCGAGCCAGTGCTGAAAATTCTCAAAAGGATCCATCGAAAGGTTGAGATTGTGCATATCGGTCGTCATAGGGCGAAAATCTAATGCTCAATGGAGCTCACAGTCAAATTAAGCTTTTCAACCCCAAGGTTGGTGCCAATTAAGATTGCACCCTCGGTCTTTCTAAGGGAAAATTAACTGACCAGGAGCACTTTATGGCCGGCGCGTTAAAACACACTTTGCAGAAATTTGAAGCAGGCGCCATTATTTTTAAAGACGGCGACTTTCGCCAGCATCTTTATATCGTGCAAAAAGGTCAGCTCGGAATCTTTAAGCTCTCCGCCAAAGATGAACGTCTGCCTCTCGGTATCATTCAATCCGGCGAGTACCTGGGTGAAACCGGCTTGCTCGATGGAAAAACTAATCACGCTACCTGGGCAATGGCACTCACCGACGTTGAACTCATTGCTATTCCCGCAAATTCAATTCTCGAGCAACTGAAAACCGCACCACCTTGGTTGGTAGCACTGACTCGCGGAATGTCGCAGAAGCTTCGACGCATGAATGATCTCGTTAAGCGCAACCGCCTGACAGACGAATCTCTTGATACAGCGATCATGGCCGTATTCGAGAACCATCAAAAGACCAAGCCCGGCAAGAAAGACTAGTGGCCATGAACCAAAGTGCCGATGAGTTCTCGCTGATTCGCACGATTGACGCGATCATCGGCCATCCCGGACCTCGAGTACAACTCGGCATCGGTGACGACGCCGCCATTCTCAAAACGCCCAGTGGAAAAATGCTTTTTTGCTCGGATGCAATGGTCGAAGGCATCCATTTTGACCTTGCCTATACCTCAGCAAAAGATCTTGGCCACAAGGCGTTGGCCAGTTGTCTCAGCGATATCGCTGCCATGAACGGCACACCACTCTATGCCGTGCTTTCATTAGCTCTACCCGCGCATCACGGTGACGAGTTCTTGAAAGAGTTTTACACGGGAGCAATAGAACTTGCGCGCCCCCTTCAGGTCGATATTGTTGGCGGCGACTTGTCTTCCTCCAAGAATGGCATCTTCATTGATGTCGCCTGTGTCGGTGAATGTTCGCACCCGATCACTCGGCGAGGAGCACGCCCAGGTGATTTGCTGGCAGTTTCTGGTTTTCCGGGCTCGGCAGCGGCAGGCCTCTATGTGCTTCAAAATCTCAGCAAAGAACTGCGCCCCGATGATTTGTGTCGTGCCCATTTGCGACCGGTGCCACGCTTTGATCTCTTGCCAGCGTTGGCGAGTGGTATTGGCACCAGTACTTGCACGTCGCTGATTGATGTGAGTGATGGGCTTTCAAGTGAGCTCCACCATCTTGCAAAACAATCTAACGTGGGTTTCCGAATCGATGCGCAAAAGATTCCGCTGGCACCGCAAGCACGAGCATTGGCAGCAACTATTCCCCTGGATCCCTTAAGCTGGGCGCTGAACGGTGGCGAAGATTACGAGTTGCTTGCGACCTTCGACGCGACCAAGGGTTTGCCGGACTCCCGTTGGACGGTGATTGGCTCTGCTGTATCAGCCGAACTGGGAGTCACTCTTTGTCGAGCGGATGGCAGCTCAAGACTTATCGAAGCCCGGGGCTATCGCCACTTCACTTCAAGCTGAGCCAGATTTTTTCCGATAAGAAATCTATCGGAAAGGAAATTTTGGCTTATGAGCGCCGCCTCTAAGTATCATCCTCGCGCCCCGCGCTATATCTTTCGGCCACTGGACCAACGTCTGATGCGCTTTAAGGCTCCTGAGAAAAGTCGAGCTTCTGCTGCGCAAATTCGCGATCTCTCGACCACTGGACTTTCTTTTGTAGTGTCCGCCGACGAGGCTCCACTAGCGGGCGAGATGCTCAAAGTCGAATTCACGCTCCCTCGATCCCCTCGACAACTTCGCAGCCGCAAGATCGCGTGGTTTGCATCGGTGGTAAGAATTGAGCGCCCCAATCCATGGGAAAAAAGCCTTCTTATCGTCGCCTCCCGTTTCTACCGTCTTCCCACAGGGCTCACTACGCAACTAAAGACCTGCCTCGATCCCAAGGTCGGCAACGAAGAGAAAGCCGATTTTGATCTCGGTGCGCCGACGGCGAAAGACCTCTTCTTATTCACATCATTGATGCTTGCCTCGGTGGGCGCGCTCACGCTCATGGTAATACCGGTGGCTTTATGGCTGCAGCCGTTTCGAGCTCTGTTCGCCTAGACTCTAGGAGCCTAGGTTCAAGCAGACTTTTTTGCCGGCTTAAAATTGATTCCGGCCTGAAACTCCGTGTTGTTGGTCCAAGCGACCTCTCCGCGGCGGACCTTGGCGATCTCGCCGTCGCCTTCCTCAATCTG
>SXRI01000237.1 GCA_005793615.1 Bdellovibrionales bacterium | reverse complement strand
GCTACCACACGCTCACGGATTCGGGACGAACCTTAAGTTCGTGGAGTCATTTTACCGAGCGCATCCTCGACCACCTCGACATCTACCCAACAACACTAAACGTGATCGCCTACCACGATGGCAAAGCGGTAGCTGGACTTAGGGCCGCTCGCTACAGCCCGAACGAACGCCTTTTGAACCTCGGCTTTGATTTCAGCGAATCAGCGGCCAACGTTGGCGGCGTCGTTTATGCCTTCGACATGGTGGCCTTCAGCGCGGCACTGAAATCCGCGACCTCAGTGAGAAAGCACGTCCTCAAAATGGCGCTGAGTCTTCTCGCCCACCAGAACATCAACAGCGCACTGTTTTTATGTCCCGAGCCACTTCTTGCGCTTTGCGAAGCGCTCGGCTTTAAACGCCTTAAGGACCCCTACGTTTGTAACGCCTTTGGCGGCGCGACCGTATGCCCATTGATTATTGATGTTGCTGCGTTCTTTTCGAGCCTTGTGCAAGGTATTGTCGACCAAGAGATCATTCGCTTTCAGGAGGTGTTTTACTATTCGATCTTCGCACCTGGCGAAGTCATGGTGGTCGAAGGCGAACGAGGGTCTACCGCTTATTTGATTGAAGAGGGCGAGGTCGAGGTACTGGTGAAAAAAGGCGACGCGATTGTCCCCATCTCATCGATCGGCCAAGGGCGCATGATCGGAGAAGTCGCCATGGTCACAAATGAACCGCGCACCGCCTCACTCGTCGCGCGATCGACCACGGCATGCATCTCTTTTGATCGCAATGAGTTCATGAAACTGATGTACGCTCAACCTCATCGGTCGATGGATATTTTCAAGATCTTCTCTAAACGACTCAGCGAATCCAACAAACGAATCGCGGAGATGAAGCAATGAGTGAATCTGAAAGTTTACGTATTTTGATCGTTCTCACTGACAATCATCTCGCACACCAGATTTCCCAAAAAATCCGCGCCCGCTTCCCGACGATGCCGATCGAAACCGACCGTGTTGACGATGGTCGGCGCGCCTTGGGCGAATTTCAGCAGAAAAAACCTGATGTCATTATCGCAGGCAGCGATCTTCCAGGCCTCGGCGGTTCCTCCCTCGCTCGCGAAATTCGCAAACATGACGGAGCCTTGCCGATCTTCTTTCTCAAATCGGGTGAAGCCGCGGCGCCTGACTCGGTAGAGGTTGTTTCGCTTCCGCTCGTTGATTGGACCGATTTTCTTACCCGACTTCAAGCCTCACTTCCCGACGATTTAAAATCAAAATACGGCCTGTTTACCCGTGACAGTCACTTTTACCAGAGCCTTGTTGATTACGGGCGACGTTTTTCAGAAGCCGCCGTTGATGAATCCAGCCTGCCATCACTTTCACTGGTTCCAAGCTACTTTGATCAATCAGGTAGCGACTCGCCATCAACACCAGGCAACCCAGGAACTCCGCCCGCAACCACATCAACAGTCAGGCCGGCAGCTCTCAAAATTCAATTGAATGACCTTTCACCGGCACTTCTTCGCAAATCGCTGCAGCTGGAGCTCTCGATCCTAGGCGCACTCACTTTGCTCGCACTCATTACTCACCTTGTGCCAGCGCTCGCAAGATCAGAAGACCTTTTCTCACTTAAGAACCTTAGTCTATGGCTAAGTTCATTCGCTTACTTAGGTTTCTTTCTTGGACGTATCTTTGATCGCTATTTCTTAAAACCGAACTCATCACCGAATCCGTAGCTCGTCCAAGACTGCTCGCTCACCCCAAAAAAGAAAGAGGCCGGGATTTCTCCCAGCCTCCATCAGCTCAAACCATTTAGTTAAAGTACTTACTTAACTGTCGGCTCTTGAGTCGGATATTTGACTTTCTCTTGCGCCATAATGTCGCTCTTCACCGCATCCATAGGACCTCGGCAAGAATCGCCACCACTTTGCGCCTTATTACCTACGGTATCCATACATGCGTTGCGCTTGTTACGGTCACTCATGGCAAGACACTTCTCAGCAGCCTTTTTAACTTCCTCAGCAAGTTTCATACATTCTTCGGGCTTCATACCAGGACCAGGTCCGCCCTCCGGGCCACCATGCGGGCCACCTTGGGGTCCGCCCTGAGGACCACCCTGAGGTCCGCCGCCCTGATCGCCTTCAACACCCGACTTTTGATTCGGATACTTGGCTTTCTCTTGTGCCATGATTTCGCTCTTGATCGGTTCGATCGCATCGCGACAACTCTCAAAGAAACCCTTAGGCATTTTCTTTTCAAAATTAAAGCACTTTCTGCGAGCCTGTTCGTTCTTTACTTTCAGGCAATTCTCAGCGAGCTTCTTGAGCTTCGGAGCATGCTTCGCGCATTCTTCCGGCTTTAAGCCCATTGGCGCAGGACCACCTTGCGGTCCGCCCTGAGGTCCACCCTTCATCTCGCCCTGAGGTCCTGAACCTTGCGGTCCGCCCTGAGGTCCACCTTGCGGGCCTCCTTGTGGGCCTCCACCCTCTTGGCCCGAGCCTTTGCCGCCACCATCAAGCGCCGATGCCTGTGCCGGATGCTTGGCTTTCTCTTGCGCCATGACCTCGGTCTTCACCGGCTCAATGACTTCGCGACAAACCTCAAAGAACCCTTTGGGCATTTGCTTTTCAATGGCTTCAAAGCACTGTTTACGTGCCTCGAATTTCGTTTTCTTAAGACAAGCTTCAGCTGACTTCTTTAGCTTGGGAACCATCGAAGGACATTTTTCCTTCGGATATCCGGGACCGCCCTGGGGGCCGCCTTGAGGTCCACCTTGCTGTCCACCATGCGGACCTGAACCCTGCGGTCCTCCTTGCGGTCCGCCCTGAGGACCACCTTGAGTCGGAGGCGTGCCTGCACCAGTACCTGCGGGAGGCGGACTGCCTCCGGTTGTACCTGTCTGGGCGACAGCCGTAGAGACAAAAATCGAAACAATCGCTAACGCGAAAACTGCTCTCACAATTCCTCCCTAAATTTCTTTTTACATTGAGCCCTGGTCTCGCAGCAGCCCTCTGCTTTCATCCAGAAAACAAACGACCTGCACCAGTCCTTTTTCCAACAGTCTCTAAGTATGAAGAACTCACGCGAACTCAGGCAAATGAATTTATCAATAAAATTTATATTTCCCCAAAGTCGCATGCGCCCGTTCGGAAGACCAGAACACAATCTTGATGCCTAGTTTTTAACCACTTCTCGAACCAGTTTTTCTCAATCACCTCACTACATTCCTTCAAAGAGACTAGTACGACAGACTCAGTGTTGACTCACCGACCTCTGTTTTTGATTAAGGCTTTCCCGGTCACGTTTTATCGGCGACGATGACTTTGACAACATCCAGAAGATCGACACCTGTTTGCAATACAAGCACACGTCAAATGGTTTAACATTTGCACCATTTGAGACATTGAGGGAAGCCAAACCAGGGGGAGTTTCAAAATGAAACACAAGGGATCATCACCGCTTGCGTCACTCTTAAATAAACTGGCGCTCGGCAGATTGAATCTGCATAAAAATCTGCGCAAGCGCTCCAAGCAATTCGCATTGATTCTCTCTTCGCTGGCCTTTATCCTTGCCGCCAGCTACAACGCCTGTTCACCGGTCGGCTTCAAAGGTGCTGTGGTCGCCAGCGGGGTTGGTAAATTTGGCTCCACGGGTTCGATCGTTATCAACAAGGGCTTTCAATTCACTCCAATTAAAGAAGTGATGCTAAGCCTAACGAGCCCCGACGCTAAAGAAATGTATATCACTAACAAAAGCGACTGCTCTGAAGGCGGCTCTTGGGAACTCTTTCAAACCCAACGCTCTTGGGTGTTAGCCTCGGCAAACAAACAAGTATCCGTATATGCTAAGTTTCGTTCAGCTGAGTTAGAAGAAAGCCCCTGCGTGAATGCCAGCATTCTCCACGACAGCCTGCCGCCGACAATGATCATCGACACCCCCGCACCAGCCATCTCGAATCTACAAACTATTTCTACCCAGTTTCATGCTGAAGACAGCGGCACAGGTGTAGCGGAGTTACTTTGCATTCCTCCTGGGCAAAAAGCAGCCGTAACCTGCAATTCCCTTTATCAAGTTTCGAGCCTTGCCGACGGCGCTTATTCACTCGGTGTTGCCGCGACCGATAAAGCAGGCAACACCTCCTCACCATTACCACAGACGTTCGTTGTCGATCGCACACCCCCGAGTGTCGTCATCAATTCACATCCCGCTGAATTTTCAGGCACGCAGACAGCGAGCTTTACCTTCTCAGGCACCGACAATCTATCCGGCGTCGCTGGCTATCGCTGCAAAGTCGACACGCAGCCAGATTTTGCGACTTGCCAATCCGGACTATCGCTGACAACTCTTGCCAACGGCCCACATCGTTTTGCGGTTCAAGCGGTGGATACCGCCGGAAATATTTCGCCAACGGCAGAGTTCGCTTGGACCGTTGATTTAGCCGCACCGTCTATACAATACGTACAAACACCTCCAGCCGTCGGCAACTCTCCCACGGCGACCTTTGGATTCATCGGCACGGAATCCGATGGCACTCCGATCGTTAAATTCGAGTGTCGCCTTGACAGCGCCGCGTACGCCGCCTGCCAAAGCCCCGTCGAACTCGTAGGGTTGAGCGAAGGCATTCATGACTTTGAGATCCGAGGTGTAAACCGCGCGGGAATCAAGTCCTCAGGCCTTCCTTATCGTTGGACCATTGATGTAACCGCACCGACAGTGAATGTTACCGGAGGTCCTGGCGCACTCATTAATTCCAATGAAGCCACCCTCACTTTCCAGGCCATCGATCGCCTGAGTGGTGTCGCCGCCACGCTCTGTAGCCTTGATGGCGCTGCCTTCACGCCTTGTGCGACCGGCTCACTCGCTTCATATATCAACCTACCCGGAAACCAAGAGCATAGCTTTCAAATGCAAGCCAAGGATGCCGCCGGCAACCTCGCCACTTCATCACCCTACAAATGGTACATCGACAATACCCCGCCCACTGTTGACATCACCAAGACGCCAAGCGCTATCAGTAATGATTCCATCGGAAGATTCGAGATCTCAGGAGTCGACGATCACAGCCCAAGCGTGACGTTCCTTTGTCAGTTTGACGCCGAGACCGTATTTGCTGCTTGTAGCAACTCGCCAATATTCCCGAATCTCACCGAGGGTTCACACACTCTGCGGGTACGCACGCGTGACAGTGCCGGAAACTTGTCTCCTGTCAAAGTCTTCACCTGGCTTGTCGACACTACGGGGCCGGAGATTCAGTTCACGAAGACACCTGCCGCCACCATTTTGACCACCGAGGCTGGACAGTTGACATACGCCATCACCGATCCTCTCTCGGTCGTGAAAAGTGTCGTCTGCACTCTCGACGGTCAAGCCCTGCAATGCCCAAATTTGGCATCGGCCACCATAACCTTTCCAACAACTTTAGCCGCTGGCGCCCATATCTTCTCGATCGTCGCTACTAATGAGGCCGGCGTCTCGAGCACTAAGTCTTTTGACTTCATGGTCCGCGATCCAGTTTGCACATCGCAATTGGCAACGACTGAAGTCTTAACGAAGATGCTCTTCGTTATTGATATGTCAGGTTCAAATGAACTCAAGCCGGGTTGCGCTATTGGCGAAAATTGTACTGATCCAGGAAAGAAAATGCGCGCCGGTTCTTTGCAAGCCTTCTTCAATGACTACGGGCCTCGCGCCAATTTCAAATGGGCATTTAATATTTTTCAAGGCTCAAGTTCGACTGCTTTAATCAATAACGGTAAACCCTCTGAACCCGTGTTCGCTCTCGCGAGCGACATGCAAAGCGCCATCAATAACTTCAAAACAAAAACTGACGAAGATTACACGCCTTATCTCAAGGCTATTGATCTCGCGACCACGGCGATTTCACTGGATCCGGACTTAAACTCGTCTAAAAACCCGCAATACATCGTGGTCTTCATGTCCGACGGTCAGCCGACGGATGCAAGTAAGAACACGATTGTCACCGCCGTGAAAAAACTGGCTCATCGTGGAATTTAGGGGAGAAAACGATAGCATTTTCCTGATGAAACGCCGTCTAGAAGAGGCATTGATAGGAATTGACTGATCCTCGGTTTCAGGCATG
>SXRI01000236.1 GCA_005793615.1 Bdellovibrionales bacterium | reverse complement strand
GCCAAACGCAACTTTTTCCGGGATTAATCGATGGCCTTCAGCGCAAGTGGCAGCGGAAAAAGTCGGGTTGTTTTAAGCGAGATCAACGTGACACCTCTCGTTGATGTGATGCTCGTCTTGCTTATCATCTTCATGGTAACGACACCGATGATGCAGCAGGGGATCGATATTGAGCTGCCGGAGACCGCGAGCTCTGGGGTGCCTACGGCGGAAGAACCCTTTGTCCTAGTCATCAAAAAAAACCGCAAACTTTATGTCGGCGACCAGGTGATTCCACAGGACGATCTCGGCACACGCTTGAAAGCCATTTTTGAAAAACGTCGAAATAAACAAATTTACTTACAGGCTGACAAAGCTGTCGATTACGGATTCGTCGCCGAAACTATGGCTGAGATTCGTGCCGCTGGAATCTATAACATCGGCTTGGTAACCTTACCCAAACCGTGACAGCACTTAACACTACTCCGCAGTTTGTGAGACCCGATGAACACTTCCCGAATGGCAACATCAATGGCATTGAGAGAGGGTTTCGGCGGTTTTTGTGGTATTCCATCGGACTGCATTTCGTTGCGCTAATATTGTTCTCGGTACGCGCCTACTTCAGTCCTTCGGAACCGTTGCCCTTTGAAAGCGTGATTCGAGTGGATATCGTCGGCTTGCCGGACAAAAGTAAACCGTCGGCGGCAGTCGTGCCGGCGCCTATAGCTCCTAAGCCTATTCCCGCCGAAGCGCCAAAACCTGAAGCCGCGAAACCGGAACTTCCGAAGCTCTCGGCACCCGAGCCCAAGTCAGAGACGCCGAAAGTAAATCTCAATAAGACAAAACACCTACAAGATGCTGCTCTTAAGCGTCTCGAAGCCATTGAGAAGCTCAAACGCACTATGAATGAAGAAGCTCAGAAAGATGCCGCGACCAGCATGAGCGCAAAGGCCCAGCCTCAGGTCAAGGGTAACGAGCTGTCTCGCGGCTCCGCACTCCGAGGAATCGCAAAATTGAATTACGAAAATTATCAGGACACCGCCCACGAGCATATCCGCAAGTACTGGAACTTGCCGCACTGGCTGTCCAATGCTAATCTTAACGCCAGAGTTCGGGTGTGGATCGATGCGCAAGGACACATCTTGCGTAAAGAACTTACTGCAAAATCGATACAGCCGGCTTTCGATGAACGCGCCATGCACGCTCTGGAATCGGCAACACCACTGCCGCCTCCACCGAGCGCATTGGTAAATGTTCTTGCCGTCGAAGGCATCGAAATCGAATTTGTACCGGAGCGCTGAACTCGCTTGAAAAGGATTTCGTCATATGAAGATTCGCACACTCAACGCATTCGTCGCATCTATCGTGACCTGTTTGGCTTTGTTTTATTCTCCGAATAGCAATGCCACGGAAGGGTCATCGGGTCTTTATATTAAGGTGGGCGATGCCAATCTCAAAAAGAGTTTATTGGCTCTTCCTGCCTTTCAGCTCAATGGCTCACCTAACTCTGCAAAAGGTTCCATTAAAGCAGGCAAAGACCTTTACGATGTGGTCAGTAACGATCTGGAAGTGAGTGGCTACTTTGAGTTCATTAAGGCGGCGGCTTTCGTCGAAGATGTCGCGAAAGTAGGCCTACGACCTGCCACCACTGAACCCGGTGGGTTTAACTTTGCGAGCTGGAGTCAAATCGGTGCGGAGTTTTTGATTCGCGTCGGCTATCACGTTGTTGGCGACAATCTCACAGTCGATACCTATACCTATTACGTTCCCAAACAACAGGCGATACTCAGCAAGACCTATAAATCAACAGTGGGAAATGTTCGCACGGTCGCGCACACCTTTGCCAATGACCTCATCAAAGAACTCACTGGTCAACGCGCCGCCTTTCTATCCAAGCTCGTGACTTCGCGTTCAACCAAACCCCAACAAAAAGAAATCTTCGTCATGGATTGGGATGGCGCCAATTCCAAGCAGGTCACCTCGCATAACTCGATTTCGCAATCACCGACATTTTCCTACGACGGCAAGCTCATCGCTTATAGTCAATTCGCCTACCACCCCACTGAAAAAACCCGAAACGTGGACCTGTTCACCTATGAGCTGGAGACAGGGCGCCGGCTTTTGGTTTCCTATCGTCGAGGCATTAACTCTGGCGCGAGCTTTACTCCCGACAACAAAGGAATTCTGTTGACGATCTCTCAGGGCGGAAATCCCGACATCTATAAGATGTCGCTCGATGGTCGTTCGATCGATCGCCTTACCAATGCCAAAAACGGCGAACTTTATGTCGAGCCCGCGATGAGTCCTGATGGTAAAAAGATTGCCTTTTCTTCCACTCGAAGCGGCAAACCAATGATCTATGTGATGAATCCCGACGGTTCTGATCCGAAACGAATGACCTTTGCCGGTGAATACAACTCAACCCCCGCCTGGTCACCCGATGGCAAAAAGATAGCATTTGCGGGTCTCGACAAGGATCATTACGATGTTTTTGTCATGGATGCCGATGGCACCAACATGGTTCGCTTGACCTCCGCCAAGAAAACCACCGGTAAATTCGCAGACAACGAAGATCCGACGTTTTCACCCGATGGCAGGCAGATACTATTTCGCAGCAATC
>SXRI01000235.1 GCA_005793615.1 Bdellovibrionales bacterium | reverse complement strand
TGTACCAGCAATCAAACTTAAAAGCTCCACCATGCGGGCCTCGCATCTGAGATAAGTACTTGCGAGCCCAACACCTTCTTCATGCCACTCTTGAATTTGGTTCTTTGTCATAGTTGAGGACTATAACTCAGGTTTTTTGAAGCACGAGGTTGGTGGTGATTGGACCGAATTGGGAACACTACCATGAACAAGAACAGGCTCGGTGTTGCTCTTGCGCAGAAGGCAAGACGAGCGTTTAAAGGGGGCTTTCAAGAAGGGATTCAACTCGCCGACAAGACGCTAATGAGTGCCTGTCAAATCTTTTGTGTAAATAATTTGTAACGCCTCAGTCTCGATTGCGTCTCTGAACTATCGTTCCAGTTCGACCCACCTGTACTGAATGACGTACGCGGCGGAATCTCAGTAACTCTAGATTTGAGCTGTGAAGGGAAAAACGGCGCCGTGGTCTCACTGCGCCGTGCCCTTGATGTCGATAGCCGGATTCCGCCCCCGGCTATCGCCTTATTGATTTCAGTCTATCAGAGTGGTGCCGGAGCATTGCTGATGCGATGCGATTTGTTGTCGAGGCTGATCTCTTTCATGCTGTCCGAGCAAGTCGAGCCAGTGATCGAGATTTCAAGACCGCCGGGGAAGAGTGACAAGCACTCAAGTTTCGGCTGACGAATCTTGGTTCTATTGATCACGATGCCTTTGCAGGGGAAGTTGATTTGGATGCCGAATTTCGGGCCCGAGATGATAGTGTCGTGGATCTCGTTGTTGTCGCAGGTTCCGGGAACCGGCTTCATTTCCGGAGCAGGGGTGCGCATTCCGTCGATATAGAAACCGAGGTTGGCGTTGTCGACGACTTTCAAGCGGCGATAGATGTTGTTGCTGACGTCGGCGGAGAAGACACCGTTGTCACCATTCTTGCTGGCGGTGCCGTCTTCAAAGACGTTGCCATTGAAATCGCAGTCAACCGAAATACCTGAATAGTAGTTCTCGAAAACTTTGAAATTCTTGAACAGCGACGCAGTGGTTTCGTAGCCGGCAAAGCCGTCGAACGCGTTCTTGGTCGCGCTAAAGCCGTCCATGATGATATCGAGGTTCAACTTTTCAAGGACAATGCCGCCTGAATAGGAACGGTTTGCTTGAATATCGGTAATGCGAACATGTTCCGCGCGACGAACCGTGAGTGAGTTGTTACGAATGAAGTAACCAACATCTTTACCGCAACTCTGGCTCGAATCAGTCAAGGGGTCCCAGCACTCGAGGTGCCCGGGCTGGGTTGTTTGTTTGTCATATGAACCGTTGATCGACACACCCGAGAGCGAGATGTTGCGGGTGATGCGTTTCGGATAGGGGATACCTGCTTTTAAGTCAGGCTGCAGAGCATTGATCACGGTGCCGATAATGAACACCGGAATCGGCTTACCAACAGCACCGCGAATGATGGTCTTGGTTGAGCCAGCGCCAATGACGGCGATGTTGTCTCTGTCGACGATGATCGGCGAATCGCAAACAAACTCTCCGGCTGCAAGCTTAATGGTGCCGCCAGTCGCGGGCAGAGCAGCCAGAGCTTTATTGACCTCAACGCATGAGCCCGGTTGAACCTCAATTGTTGCCGAACCAGATGCCGAACCAGTTGTCGATGAATCAGCGTGCGCGTGGATCGCCAGTAACGCTGAAAGAACCTTTAATGTAACCAAACTCTTCGTTTTCAAGATGACCTCCAAAAAAATTTCGAAAATAATTCCCAATCGTCCAAATCGTAAACAAAAGTCCATAGACGAAACGCACTCCACCTGGAGTGTGCTGTGATTTTGGATCACGCAACGTTTCGCCATTCACTGGCTCACTATTCAATGACTCGCCATTCACTGGCTCGTATTTGCATTTCAAGTGCCAAGATGGTTTTCGAAAAAAAGAACTGCTTTGAGCGGTGTACGCCCGATAAATTGCTTCTAGAGGAATCTGGCAAAAACCAGTCATGAGTTGCAGCTCTCTATGGAGTAGGCAGTCTGCTAATTTTTTCTAGTACATATTTGGTTGAGTCAACAGAGTTTCCGAATGGTGGATGAATGGCCCTGGCTACTGCATACAAAGTGGACAATCGGGTAGAAGTTGCTGTTGCGAGTTGTTCACGCTGTTGTTAGAAAGCTACAAACCCCAGGTGCGGAGTGGCCCCAATCGATGCATATGAAACTACTTGATCCTCAAAACTTAAGTAAGGGAAGTGAGCGCCAAAAAGCAGCTTTTCGCGCGATCGAGAAGCTTGAGATCTTTACCCTTCTGAAATCTTATTCTCCAGTACTCGCTGGAACCATCGCCCTTGGGGTCGATCTTCCGACGAGCGATTTGGACATTATTTGTGCGAGTGAGAATCTTGAGGAGTTTGCCGCCAAGCTAAAAGCACATTTCGGAGATCAACCTGGATTTCGAATTCGCCATAAGGTGATCAGCGGAATGCCGTCGGTGGTTTGTCGGTTTAAGGGCCCAGAAGAGTTTCCTATCGAGATCTTCGGACAGAATCAGAGTGTATTTCGGCAATCGGCGGTTCTGCACTTGTTGATCGAGGCAAGGTTATTGTCTTTCGCGGCAGCAGGGGCGCGCGAACGAATTCGTCAGCTCAAGGCAGCGGGACGCTCGACCGAGGAAGCCTTCGCGGACTGTTTTGCGTTGAGCGGAGACCCTTACGAGGCGCTTTTAAAGATCGCCAATCTGGCGGATCATGAAATCCTTAACATTGCACATCGGTTCCTGTTTGAGCCCAATTGAGAGAAATCAATTCGAGAACATCGACTCGAGATCCTTGAGCCCATTGGATAGGCTTACGGAGAGAATTTTAGCGAAACCATCGAGGATCACGATCGAGTTGGCATCGGCATCGGCAGTGGTGATCGAGCGAATTCTTGCGGCCATGGAAAGGTTCACGGTCTCAAGGTCTTTGTAGAGCTTTGGCAATTGGGTGAGCTGAAAATCAGGTGTTCCGCCATGTTTGGCGACGAAAAATTGTTTTAAAAGGTAGAAGGAGACCGAACGCACGCTGGTCTCTTTGATCGTTGAGAATGGCAGGTGAAAACGTGCCATGGGTCGTAAAAACTCGAAATAAGGGCATTCTCTGGTAGCCATTATCAGGCCGAAGAGACCAAAGAGGCCCTCTTGCATGCGCAGTTCTTTTCTATAGGTTCGTTCGGCGGTCACAACTTCACAAGTGACTTTATCAAAGGAACGCTCTCCCTTGAAGTCGTCTGCAGCATTGGCGAGATTGCAGGCAACCGGACATGTAGGATGGGTGTCCGAACGTAGAGGACAGTGGGTGCATTTCTTGTGATCAAGATCCGTCCACAGCGGACGAGAGGGCACTTCCGGGGCCATGAGAACGCCGGTAACCGACGAAATCTCGACTTCATGGATGCGTGTACGTCCATCTGGAAAGTGGAATCGGTAACTGATCTTGATCGATGCCATAGGTTGATTATAGACAATCAAACCTAGAGTCGCCTTGTGAAAGCGCTACTGAGCGGAAAAACCATTCGTTCGTCGGAATCAGGTTTATTCGTTTTCTATTCAATCTCTATTCATTCTCTATTCAATCTCTGGGGTGGCCTCGATAGCGATACGAAGCGTGCCGACATCGTCTTTGGTATAGGCGTTAAAGGGATTATCTCTCAGTTCCTCGGCCTTTAGCCGCTTTATCCAAACCGTATAGCCGTCGCCAGCGTCCCAAGTCAGTAGATCAGGAGACTGGACCTTTGCTTGGCCGAGGCCAGGGAACGCCGTTTTCACGGCCTGGAGAGCTTGGGCCATTGCCTGCGGTCCCTTGGGAACCTCGAACGACATATGTTGTAGGAAGCGCTCCTGACCGTTGTCGGAAAAATACTGCGCATGAAAATAACGGGTGCCCGAAAAGGGGCTCTTGGTTCGTACGATCATCATCTCACCGGTAGATTCATTGGCATCACGGGCGACAAAGGGTTCTTGCCCGTTGGTGCGCAGATATTGAATGAGCTGATTGAAGGTTCGCTGGGGGCGTGAGAATTCGAAGAGTACACTTGCCAATTTCTGCATGTTTTCTTGGTCACTCACCTCAACTGAGCCGGCGAGAGGCGCCAAAGGTGGCGGCGCTACGGGTGGCGGAACTACGGGCGTAGATGCGGTCGATTTGGGAGTTTCAGGTTGAGCGCCCTGAAGTACTGTCGGCGGACGTGCTGTCGGCTGAAGCGCCGCCAAGAAGTCAGGCTGAAGTGCGGCTTTTCTTCGCAAGAGGAAGAACGCGCTGCCAACGATACAGATTATCGTCAGTGTTAAAAAAAAGCGCCTCTTAGACATCTCAGAGCTCGTTTCTGTTTCTTCGGACCCGTTACTACCAATGTTTTCCGAACTTAGCCTGCTCCCACTTGATCAAGTGGTTAGTGGGATCGAGAAGGTCCGAGCGCCGTTGGAAGCCAGCGCGCTTGAGTTGAGTGAGTGCGCCCTTTACGTTGCCGCTATAGAGTTCGAAGTGCAGCATCGGAGAGATATTCGGATTGCCGATCCAGCCAACGTAACCGAGTGTCTGGCCTGCTTTAATTCGGTCACCGCTACTCGTACCTGCTGGCGCCTTGGCGAGAACTTCGCCGTAGCGGACCACATAACCATTGTCATGGCGAACCTCAAGAGCGTACACGCCCGTATAAAAATAGTAGCGACTGCGAATGACTTCACCGGAACTCACGGCAACGACGCGTTCGCCCTCGGGGCGGTACAGGTCGCAGGCCGCGTGCAGCCGCCGGCCTTTCGATCGACCGGCTCGGAAGCGGCGCATGCCTTCGTGGTATGATTGAGTCGGGCGTGAAAGCAAGGGAAACTGGCCCCACTCGCCGCTGATTCTTTGCGGTGGCGGAGGTGAATCAGAACCCTTTCGATCCGCGCCAGCTAGAGCACATTTCGATTGCGCCTTAACGAGAGTACTGTCGATCCATCCAAGATTGGCATTTTCTTTGCGCTTGGGAAACTGCACTTTGACAAAGGTAACATTGCGTCCGTTACGCACTTTCGATTTCTTGTCGACGCCGAAACTCTGCACGGGCCTGACGTTCTCAAGAGGCCCGGCCACGAACAAGCGAGTCACGAGGTCACTTGCGAGAACCTCGATCGTGCCTGCTGTTGTGCAAACCACTTGGCTGAGGCCGCCGGAGACCACTTCAACAGGATTGGCTGCGGCATCAGGCTGAGTGGCGTTGCCCGATGATGGCGTGAAGGCGCTCTTGAGATCTTCGCCATCATTTTTTGGTGTGTTGGTCCCATCAGGCTTAACTGCGGGTTTGTCACCAGAACCAGAACCAGTGAC
>SXRI01000234.1 GCA_005793615.1 Bdellovibrionales bacterium | reverse complement strand
GTATGGCAATGCTGCTTCGGGTGACATTGGCGCTCATGGTTGGTCCGGCACTCCTGTTGCGTGGTACAAACCCGGCGATGCTCAGTTTCACATTTTTGCGTGGGAAAACACTGTTGTTCATAAACCACGTGGCAATCAGGAACCTGGTGGCAGCGCGGGGTTCCTTGTGCATCATTGTGGCAAACTTCCTTAGTCGTGCACTCTTGGCGTGGTACTTGTCGACACTCTTGGTGGGGTTCACAGCGCTGGTGGGGAACATCGTGACAAACCTCTTTGGGCTCGCAGTGTTGCCGGGGAATATTGTGGCATTCTTCACGCGTCTCGCACTTTTGCCGTGGGATGTTTTCGCAGATTTCTTTCGGCCGACACTCTCGATGGTGAGTTGTATGGCATTTGGTTTCAGGTCCGCAGCGCTGCTCGTAACGGGTTTCGTTATGGCACCGGTTTTCGTACTCGGTGTACTCTTCGTAGTCGGTGTAGGTTTCCTCTACTTGGTAGGGGACTTGCTCGTAGTAGACTTCCGTATCTTGATAGGGCACCGAAACCGTGTAGTCGTCCTGATAGGACTCGGTGCGGTAAATCTTCTTTCTTAACTCGGCACTTAGCGAAGTGGCGCGAGCTTTTGTGCGCGTGGCATGCACCTCGCTCTGGTCGGCTCCTGCGGGCCAAACAGTGGTCAAAAAACCAACTGCTAACGCCAAGAAAGTGAGATTGCTCTTTAATAGATAGCGATGAATTCTAGAATTGGTCGTGGTGCGCCACAGACTTGGTGTCATATTGAGTTCCCCCTCGAAAATTTCCATCCCAAAATGCACCGAAAAGCAAAAGCTGCGCCATCGAATTCAGTGTCGATGTGCGCCTAGAGTGATTTTACGAGGCAATGTTCGAGGTAATGTCTGAGTTAGAGTTTATGAAACTCAATTCTGCGCATTTTCCATAAGAGGTGACTGAGGTAGGGGCGACGGTTTTCACCGGTTGCGACCATCAGGAGCTTGGTAATCTTTAAGCCTTGTGGGTCAGAGAACAGCAAAATCAATAGTTCCTGAATAAAGTTCGTATCGAGCGTGACATAGTTGTCGGTGCCGATACCGAGAACGACGTTTTTTTTCTCCCACCAGGAGAACGGGTGGTCTTTGTAGTCCTCGACTGTGTGCGTGAGTTTCATATTGCTGGACGGTAGCGACACGAGGCTCACCTGTTTATCGAGCATGCGATCAAGAACATCATGCTGGTAAATTTCGACCTCGCGAGCCGCATGAAATTTCGCTTTAGTGAAAAGACGTACGTCTTCTTCGTTGAGAAGTTCGCCGCGAATGAGTTTTTCGCGTACATGGGCATGGCGGGTATCCCAATCCATTTCGGAAATTTCATGAAATTCAGGCGTGCCCGGGCGAATGGCTTCGCCTCGCTGGTTCCACTTCAAGACTCGTTGATACATGGAATGAAAGTAGAAATTAGGATTAATGCCGAGAGCAAGCCCGTGCTCAAGCGTGTCGATACGCCAGATGTTCATGGCATTGTCGACAGCCTGAATGCCGCGGCGAAGAGTACGGAAAATCTCACCATGGTGGCTGCGAATCTTGAAACCCCGGTACTGCAGTTTGCGAAAGCCGATCTTCATATCCATGAAGTGCGACTTACGATAAAGATCGACCTCGTTGCCGAAGGTATCCACTTCGGTCATATAGGGTTTGAGTTGCGGGTATTTTTCGAGGAGCTGCAAGATGCCGCGAACCTGCGAGAGAAAATGCTCGTGTTTAGAGGTGAAATTCTTGCTGTCAAAAGCCGTAGCTTCTTTGCGAAATCCCGGAGAGAGCACAAAGTCCCAAGCCGGCACCTCTTTTTTGAAATCCATGAAGCCATCATAAAGGCCGAGAGCAACATCCTCTTCGGTCAGATCTTCGAGCCCGGGCACTTTTTCAGCTTCGTCGTTAGAGGCGCGTGAAAGAGTAAACTTCAAGCGGATGAAGCCGACATTGTATTTGGTGTAGAGATCACGGGCCAGATGGTAGGCGGCCTCGCGATGAGCCTGGCGATTGACCATGAGCAGCTTTGGTAGCATGAGGATGCTCAGGTAGCGACTGAAACGCTCGTCGGTTTTGAGTCGCAACAGACGGGCGACATCGCCGACCGAGTTGATCGGCAGGCTGTTGTCGCCATAAATGGCTTTGATCTTGTCTTCATATATTTTCTTATTGGGACCTTCGAGCAAGACCTTGAGGCGAGGGAAAATAAACTCTGGCGACAGAGCTCCCGTTAAATGCGTGTGCTCATCGCGATAGGGGAGAGGGAAGTTCTTTAGAAAAACAAACAAGCCTTTGGCGATAGGATGCTTGAGCAGCGTTTCCATGTCGACTTGATCGGACTGAAATTGAAACAAGAGCGAGCGAAACTCGAGTGCCGCTTTAGCCACCAGGGGACGCGAGCGTACGACTTCGGAGCCCACCAGAAGCTCCAAGGTGTCGGATAAGTTGATGCCGTTGGTTTCAGAAATGATTTCGGTGAGGCTCGTCGCTAGATCAAGTGTGAAAGGATCATGACTGGTGGTGAGCACGGCGCCTCCTGTTGCTGATCAGTATCTTCGCAACAACTTGAGCCCGGTGCAAGGAACAAGGGGCGTGCAAAACTCACCAGCTATAATTCAGACGCAGTGTGCTTCGGGCATCAGAGGTTTCATGGCCGAAGCTGACATCGAAACGCTCGTTGATCGGCCGGCTGACGTCCCATTTAACATTGGCGCCTTCAAACTGGCAGCTGACGCGCGTACGGTTGCGAAGCGAGAGCTGAAGGCGATTGACCGCTGTAAACTGCATGCTGGTGGGTCGAAAGCCTAAGTAGTCGCGTTCTTGTTGGGCTTTGGTTCGCTCTCTGATGCGCTCTTTGGCGATGGAGGCAGGCATTCGGCCACCGCCTTTTCGGGAACCTTGCTTTTCGCCACCGGCAGAGGAATCACTTTTGGCATCATCGCTAGCGTCATCAGAAGAAGGATAGACCGACTCAGGGTACTCTTCGCCTGTTTCATCTTCGAATTTGAACATACGGTTCATCTTCTTGTTAAAATCAGCGAGCATGCGTTCTTCGGCGCCACCGGTAATCAGATGCACCTGGCGTGACATCCAATCCTGACTGATCGAGTTCATGTCCTGGCCGGAATGAGGAGTGGCAATCACCTCTTGGGCGTGCGGTTGCGCGCGCGGAGGCGCGAGTCGGCGCATGTCGGCCGAACCGTCGGTCGGTGAGGCTACGCGTGCCCAAGCGGCTTCGGGCTTTAAACGTTCGAGCGGGATCGGTTGAAAATTTTGAAATAGGAAAAGTAAGAACATCCCCAGCAACAAGGTGCTGAATAGACCACGTTTCTTTGGCTTGGAATTCGAAGCAAACTTCAACAAAAACACTGGACCCCCGTCCCAAACTTATCGGCAAAACTGGACCAAAGTTATAGTTCCCCCACTCCAGAATACGAAAGTCGCCCTAGGGACCGCCAGAAATGAAAGGACGTTGACTCAACTTGAGACAAAACAGTGAGCATTGAAAAACTTGTGGACAGCGTAGATTGGCTAATAGGCTCAAGCCTACAGGGCGGCTGATTTGCCTAGGGGGCGGTCAGTGTTTTTTTCGAATCCAACACCAGGGTAACCGGGCCGTCATTCTCAAGGAGAACTTGCATCGATGCCTGGAATTGGCCTGACGCGGTGGGGACTCCGAACTGACTGCTGACCTTCAGTGCGTAGTCGAATAGTGGTTTTGCGATGTCGGGGCGGGCCGCGAGGATAAAGCTCGGGCGATTGCCTTTTGTGGCGTCAGCATAGAGTGTGAATTGCGAGACGATGAGGTGTTCGCCGGCGATGTCTTTCAAGGAGAGATTCATTTTCTGATCTGAGTCTTCGAAGATTCTCAAGGAAACGATTTTCTTGATAAGCCAATCAGCATCGTCGGTGGTGTCGCCCTCCGCAACGCCAAGAAGGGTCAAGAGGCCCGGCCCGATTTCAGCGATGATTTGTGAATTGACGCTGACGGAAGCTCGACGTACGCGTTGAATGACAGCTTTCATGATTTCTTTCGACCGTGAACCGCAACTTCTGTCAAGCAATGGTCAGGATAGATTAAAGTTTACATAACTAGACCTTTTTTCTCTTGCCCCTCGCTATAGGCCCTATCATTTTCTAGAGTAAGTACTTTGTAAATCAGTATAAAATTGAGCCAATGAGGGGGCATGAGCATGGTTCGCCGGCACGGTTCCTTGAGACCAATAGCGTTCACGGCAATGTTGATAGCGCTAGCGGCGTCGAGTTCCTTTGAATTGGCAAATGCCCGCGCGTTGGATTCGCTAGAGCCAGCCGAAGTGCAAAGGCGCCTGGGCGAACTTCAACATCTCCGAGTTCACTTGCGTCCCTCGGAAATGGAAGATGGCTCGCATGGCGATTGTGCAAAAAGTCGCGTATCGCTCCAAGTGATGGATCCAAAGCGCTTTGGCATCAGTTATGCCTTTGATTTGGCGGTGATCCGACCGCGTGATGTCAAAGGGCCTGCGCCGGTGATAATTTTGGTTCCGACTATTGAGGGCGTGACCAAGGTCGAGCAAAAACTGGCATCGAATTTTTGTGACATGAATGTGGCGACCATCATCGCTGACGTTAATGATAACACTGAACCTAAAGAGTATCCGGCGTGGGGACTTGAAGATCAACGTAATCGGATGGCCATCTACGCACTTAGAACGATCATTGACTATGCACGCAACAATCCCAACTTCAATCCCGACAAAATTGGAATGATGGGTTCCAGTCTGGGTGGAATCATCACCTCGTTCATCGCCGGTATGGAGAGCGAGCGACTTGCGGCCGTGGTCACAGTCGTGGCCGGCGGTAACATTCCCTTTATTCTCTCGAAAAGCGATAACAAACACGTGGCTAAGATTCGCGAAGGGCGGATGAAGTTCGAAAAGATGAAAGCGCCTGAGGAATACGAGAATAAGTTACGTGAGACTGTGCGCTATGATCCGATGTATTTTGCGTTCAGCGGACGAACCGATCGAATGCTTATGGTGATGTCCACTGGCGACAGCAAGGTGCCTTCGGAGGTTCAGCTCGAACTTCATCGCGCGTTCGGTAAGCCTGCGGAAAGCATGTTCACGGTTGGACATGTGGGCACGATTATCGGTATCGCCTACATGTATTTTGATACCGTAGGTAAGTTTCTTCGTGAAAAAATGGCCTTACAGAATTTTTCGCGACCGTTCACGCCAGTTCATGCACCGAACGAGGTAACCGAAGAGCTTCAGTGCCTGATCTAAGCGTCTGCTAAGTTATCAGCTAAGTTATCAGCTAAGTTAATAGATCCATTTCAAAAGCAACGGCTTGACCGCGGGTCTCCTCGACGGTCACCACGATTTTGTTTAGTTTCGACTGAAGGAGAATGGCCTGAGCGATCCGTGGGGCGAGTTCCATGGCAATCATACGCGCCAGTTCTTCGCTAGTGATATTGGCGATAGGAAGAATACAAACATCCTCAATCGGGAAGAGGTAGTTCTTTGTCCCCAAGTTAGCGGCAACGGATGTTGGCGAGCTGGTGACCTTGAGATACGGAGAGTTGCCGGGGAGAAGTACCATTTCGTCGAGTCCAGCAACCATGTCACGCACCAACGGTTTAATCAGGTTGAAGTCAAAGGCCATACCCAAGGCCTGATCGATCTCATTGGCGACGATTTCGAGACGCACATAATAATTATGGCCGTGCAAGCGCTCGGCGTGGTGCGGGCCGAGAATCGTGAAATGCGAACAGCTGAACTTAAAATTCTCTTTTTCTAGGACAATTCGAAATGACATTGCGCGTGCTCCAAAAGGATCTCGACGTCTCATTCAATTAGCATGAGGCCGGCAAACTTGGCAACCACATACCCCGTCGTGAGTCTACCTCAACAAGAGTCCGGAACTCATCTCCATGGCCCAAGTTTTTCAGGAAGCTGCCGACAAGGTGATATCCTTGTATGGAGAGGACTTTCCAGAGACGGCGATTACGGGCCGCGGAGAATAAACTATGAAGACTTTTTTTAATCGGCTCAATCTTTCAGGCAAGCTTGGTAAATTGGCAGTTCCTGCTTCGGGAGCTTTTGTCATTGCGATGTTGACGACAGTGAATGGTTGCAGTCAAAGCGATCGTTCAACAGATGCTCGCGAAGAAGTTATTACCCAGAATGCCCTCGAAGCTGAGGCGGCCGAAGCGACTCTTGCGGTAAAAAAGCAGGAGCCGGCGAAGGGTAAAGCTAGCGCTGACAAAGGTGCGACAGCGGCGAAGACTGCGAAGGTTGCCAAGACTGAGCCAGTCAAAAAAGCAGCGAATGGCAAAAAAGAGGCTGTAAAGCCCGAGTCGGCCGTAAAGCAAGTGGCAAAAGAGTTGTCTAAGGAAAAGCCCGAGGCGACTCGTGAGCCGCGTAAACCCGCCGCAGTCGCTGGCGGCACTTACGTTGTGCAAGTCGGTGCCTTTAAGATGAAGGAAAATGCCGATAAACTTAAAGAGAAGTTGGCAAAGGCCGGCTACAATGTTGAAACGCAAACCGTTGATCATTCGAAAAACGGAACATTGCATTTGGTTCGATTTCAGCCGACTTCGAATCGTGCCGAAGCAGAGACTCTGATTGAGGACTTGAATTCAAAACAAGATCGGCTCATCGTGGAATTTAGGGGAGAAAACGATAGCATTTTCCTGATGAAACGCCGTCTAGAAGAGGCATTGATAGGAATTGACTGATCCTCGGTTTCAGGCATGATTTCGTGATGCGAAAAAAGTCATCCAAGAAATC
>SXRI01000233.1 GCA_005793615.1 Bdellovibrionales bacterium | reverse complement strand
GCTCACGAAATAGGTGGTTGCGAGAACGATTCGTGGGAGCAAGAGAATCGTCAGCAAAATGAAAAAGGCGCCAGGGGCTAACGGATTCCTAAACGTGTTTCTTGTTGAATTCATAATTGAGGTAGAGCTCCGTTGGAGAAAATTTAAAGGAGAAGGGTTAATGCCAATATACCTTAGGTGTTTTACTTTGGTAGCTAGACGAAAGCACTGTCAAGAGAAGCTGTTGCCAGGAAAATGAATCGCCAAGTATTCTGAACACATGAAAGTTCATAAATTCGGTGGAACCAGCGTCCTCAATGCAGCCCGCTATCGCAACGTTCATAAAATCATCACGGATTTGACCGCTCCCGGCCCGAAGGCGGTGGTGGTTTCGGCGATGAAGGGGGTCACTGACGACCTTTTAAGCGTCGTTGAGATGGCTCGTCTTCAGGATGAAAAATATCAAGCGGCTCTTGCGAAAATTCATCGCCGCCATGTCGACGAGGCGAGTGAGCTCTTGGCAGGCAAAGATCGCGAGCAGCTTCTTGAGGTCTTCAGCCGCGATCATCGGGAACTCGGCGAGATCTTGCGTGGTGTTTGGTTGGTACGAACGGCGTCAGAGAAGATCACCGAACTTGTATCAGGCATGGGTGAAGTGTGGTCGGCGCAGATTCTAAATGCTTATTTTCGCGCCACGGGCATCGAGTCCCAGTGGCTTGATGCCCGGCAGGTTCTTGTGGTCGATAATAATGGCGGCCGGGTAGCGATCGATTGGGATCAATCGCAGAAGCGCTTAGGTGACTGGCGCGCACGGCATCCGCATCCGCTCTTAGTAGTGACCGGTTTTGTCGCCTCAACGGCGGATGGCACCTACACGACGCTCGGACGCAATGGCAGTGATTACTCGGCATCGATCTTTGGCGCGCTGCTTGATAGCGATGAGGTCTTTATCTGGACGGATGTTGATGGTGTCTTGTCGGCTGATCCTCGTTTGGTGCCTGAAGCGGTCATTTTAGATGAAATGTCTTATAACGAGGTCGCGGAGCTTGCCTACTTTGGAGCTAAGGTCGTGCATCCGGCAACGATGGCGCCGGCAATGGCGAAGAACTGCACGATCTGGATCAAGAACAGTTTAAATCCGACCTTTCCCGGCACCAAGATCCATCGCGATGCCAAATCGCAGCGAGCGATCAAGGGTTTTTCCACGATCGATGGTATGTGTCTGATTAATATCGAGGGCACAGGCATGCTGGGGGTTCCCGGTGTCGCCGAGAGGCTCTTTGGAGCGTTGCGCTCGGCTGGTGTGAGTGTCGTGTTGATCTCGCAGGCGAGCTCGGAGCATTCGATTTGTCTCTCGGTGCCTGAAAATCAGGGCGTAAAAGCAAAGACTGTGGTTGAGGAGGCTTTTTACGGTGAGATGCAGAGAGGTCTCATTCAAACCGTGCAGGTGACCGAAGCGGTGAGTATCTTGGCGGCTGTCGGCGATGGTATGGCGCATGTGCCGGGCATGGCAGGCAAGTTCTTTACCTCGCTCGGGCAAAGCGGCGTCAATGTGCGTGCGATCGCGCAGGGCTCTTCAGAGCGAAATATTTCTGCGGTGATTGATTCACGCGATGCAACCAAAGCGCTTCGCTCGGTGCATTCCTCGTTTGTGCTTCCACATCAAAGAATCTCTGTTGGTTTGATTGGCGCTGGCTTAATAGGTGGAACGTTTCTTAAACAACTTCATGTAAGTCTCGAGAAATTGAAGAAAAATGCAGAAGTTGATATTCAGGTGCGAGGTATCTGCAACTCCCAGCGCATGGTCCTGATGGATAACGATATTCCATTGGATCGCTGGACTGAACTTCTTAAGGCCGACTCCGGTAAGTCCGAGAGTTTTGAGTTAAAAAAGTTCATCGAACATATCAAACCTCAGCATGTTCCGCATGCAGTGGTGATCGAGGCGACGGCCAGTGGTGAGCTTTGCCCCTATTACAAAGATTGGCTACGTTCGGGACTGCATATCATTTCGCCAAATAAAAAAGCGAACTCAGGCTCGATGGCTGATTACCTAGAGATTCGTGAGGCGGCGCGCGAAGCCAATCGGCATTTCCTGTATGCGACCAACGTCGGCGCGGGACTACCGATACTACAGACCTTGCGTGATCTTATTGCTACGGGAGACGAAATTCATTTGATTCAAGGGGTTTTGAGCGGAACGCTTTCGTACATCTTCAATGAGTGGGACGGCAGCCAAAAGTTTTCCGAGATCGTGCGTCGGGCTCGAGATCAAGGTTACACCGAGCCGGATCCGCGCGAGGATCTCTCGGGCCAAGATGTCATGCGTAAGCTGGTCATTCTGGCTCGCGAAGCCGGTGTGCATCTCGAACCGAGCGAAGTCGTCGTTGAGAGCCTCGTGCCTTCGGCGCTAAGAACGATTTCCCCGGATGAGTTTCTTAAACGACTTGAAGAAATGGATAAAGAAATGAGCGCAAAGCTAGAAGACGCCAAAGCGCGCGGCCTTAAGCTGAGATTTATCGCCAGCTTCGACCGGGCGCTCGGTCAAGCGCGGGTGGGATTAGAGTCAGTAGCCATGACTCATGCCTTTGCGCAGATCACAGGCACCGACAACGTGGTCTCGTTCACGACCACGCGTTACTCGCGGCAGCCCCTGGTTATTCGTGGTCCAGGAGCAGGGCCTGAGGTGACCGCGGCGGGAGTATTTGCTGATCTCTTGCGTCTTTCCCGGTATCTTGGAGCGAAATCGTGAAGACGAAGGTGGTACGGGCCTTTGCACCAGCGACTGTGGCTAATGTTGGCGTTGGTTTTGATATTTTGGGATTTGCGGTCAGCGGACTGGGTGAGATCGCTGAGGTTTCACTTTTGCCGAACGAACGTCGTGTGGTGATTGAACCGGTCGCGGGCTTTGCGGAGATTCCTACGGACCCGAGAAAAAACACCGCCGGTGCCGGACTTATTCGCTTGATACAGGAAAAACGACTACGACATGGGTTTCATGTGCGCCTAAGAAAATCGATTCCGATCGGTTCAGGTCTTGGCGGTTCGGCCGTTTCAAGTGTCGCCACGATCGTGGCTGCGAATCAATGGCTGGCAAAGAAACTCGGGGATGATGAGTTGATTGATTATGCGCTCACCGGCGAAGAGGTGGCAAGTCGTTCGCGGCATGCCGATAACATCGCTCCCTGTGTTTATGGCGGTTTGGTTTTCGTGCGTTCCAAGCCTGAGGTAAGAGTCGTTAAAATTCCGACGCCCTCAGCGATGCGCTGTGTGCTGTGGCTTCCGCGGCTCACGATCAAGACCAGTCAGGCGCGGAAGATGCTGAGTCCACGTTTACCGTTAGTGACCGCCGTTGAGCAGACCGCGAACCTTGCGGGTTTTTTAATGGCTTGTGTAAACTCCGATTTTGAGTTGATGGCTGAGTCACTACGCGATCGCATGATCGAGCCACAACGTCAGCGTCTGATTCCGGCGTTCACTG
>SXRI01000232.1 GCA_005793615.1 Bdellovibrionales bacterium | reverse complement strand
TGTATTCGAGGTCGAGTCCAAACTGGTTTTGTTCCTTTTTTGAATCAGTTCCCGAGGACGAATCGAGTTGATCGCTGTTTTGCCAGCTCAAAATTCCAGAGACTCGATCATTCAAGCGATAACGGGCCTCAGCGTCAGTGGTGCGATGGCTGCCGATTGCCTGACTGGCGGCGACCCCGAATTTATTGCTGAATTGGCGTTTGATAATGATCTTCTGACCAGCTGATTTTTCATCAAAGCTTGGAGCAAACTGTAGCTCAAAGCCGGTTTTTTCTTTGATCTCTTTTGAGAGGGGGTTGTTGCGTAAAGGTCCAGAGCCATAGGCGACGTTCGGACCGCTCGATTGACTTCCTGGTGCCCCACTCGTCAGAGCCGATGGTGTGGCCTGGGAGCTTTCAGTGGTGCCGAGAGCAAGGAGAGAAATAATATCACGGTTAGTGAGCGGTGGTACGCTGGTGAAAGTCAGATCGGGTTTGGAGCCAGTGCCTTGTACGAGAAGGTTTACATCGTATTCTTGCACTCGGGAGCGGGCAACAATGTAGAGCTTGGGATTCACGGCATTCGGATCATCGAGTTCGATGTTGCCGGTTTTGACCTCGAAGACGGTGTCTTTAACTATGATCTTAGAGTCTTTTTCCATATTGATGGTGCCGAGGATGGAAGGTTTTGTCGGTGGTCCTTTGACGCTGATCGCGCCATTGACCTTGCTTTCAACAAGTTCATTTTTGACTTGGATGCCATTCTTGAAATTGATATTGAGATGAAGAACCACGGGCGTAAAGCGCTCCTGCAAAAGGAGTTCCGGTAAAAACTGATCGCGACGAACACTGTCGCCATCATCTTGATCTCCGCCACCGAACTCTTTTGTCCACTGGCCTTCGCTCACCTCATAATCGATCTTCAAGAGAAATGGAAACCAGTTACCGGTGAAAGCGGCGTTGCCAGAACCTTGGGTGCGAACCTTATCCGGCACATTCATTGATACCTTGTCGAACTGACCGGTGATGTTCACTGGATAATTTTTATTCCCCTTTAGCTCCACCGCGCCCGAGCCGGTTATGCGCCCACCAGCAAACTCCGACTTGATCGTATTGAGGAGAATTTTGCTTTGGCTAAAGAGCAGATCCACTCGAAGGTCTTCGAAGGGATGTACGAAGTCGAATAGCTTCACGTATCCCTTTTCCACATAAGCGGATCCTAGGAGATCACTCTTTCCAGGCGAGCCACGGAGGTTGAAGGCGAACGAAACCAAGCCGCGCAAGTCTTCAAGAAAAGGAGTAAACAGGCCAAAAAGACTCATATCAAGTTTGCCGTTGACCTGGAGATCGAGTTTGGAAACCGGTTTTGGATTCTCGGTGACCTTAAGGAAATTTCCGTTGTCTCCCACGAGGTCGATCTTTTCGACATGAAACTGTCCGGCCTTCAGTGACAGTGCTGATGGGCTTTGTAGTTTCAGGGCCAAGGTGCCTCGTGCCAACGAGAGTTTATCGATTTTAATCTGGCCACTGGAGTTCCAAAAGCCACCTGTCTGCGAACTGAGATCAACATCTAATGTTAATCGTCCTTCATAATCTTTGCGCCCCGCGGGCCCGGCGATAGCTGCGAATAGCGGCGCGTAATTCCACTCGGTCGTGTTGAGTTTAAGCACAAATGGCGACGACGGAGCAAAGGGAACCGTGAAGGATGCTTTGACGGCTTCGCCAAGAAGGCGGCCATCTCCGCGCAACGCCTTCGAGCCGATCACCATGTGAACAGTCGAGTCCGGCATGCCCTGATCTCCGATCGAAGTTCTCGAAACATGTGCGCGGAAATCATTGTCAGGCGCAAGTACGGGGCCGCTCAAATCCATATCGAAATCGACTTGGCCAGAGAGTGCCAGGCCGCTTGTCGACACAAAATTAGAGTCTTCGATCTTGAGACCGCGTCCCTGCACCAGAGTCTTGATGGTACCGTCCGGGTGAGCGACGCCTGTCAATGTGACCAGTGACGTTCCCTTGGTCATCTGCACTCGTTCTGCTTTGACCTCGCCGGCAATGGATTTCACATCGAAGTTGAATTGATCAAAAGTCTCGCCGGCAATACCGCCGCGAAAGACGCTGGTCCGTAGGTCATAGGTCAATTGCCCTAGAGAGAGCGGGCCCGAAGCTTTGATCTGGGCTTGGCCGGTGCCCGTGGCGGTAAAAGGTAGTTTTACTTTTCTCGAGAACACTTTCAACATATCGCGGACATCGAAAAACGGCGATCGTCCGGTAATGCTGATCTCTTTCTTTTCGAGATCGAGCTTGAGATCGCCATTGTAGCGTGACACTGAGTAAAAGCCCTGCATATTGCTAAAGGTCAACATTCCCGATTTATAGGCAATTTGTCCTTTGGCGTTTCCGAGCCAGAAATCGTCGAGCCAAAAATCGCTGCCATCGATTTCGAGGTTCATGGTCGCAGCATCTGAATCGCCCTCAGTGACGCCTTTGATCCGGGCCGAACCCTCGAGTTTAAGGTCCGCGAGGTTGGCGACATCCTTGAATGCCAATCGATCTCCCTCATAGGAGATCTTAAAGCCTTCGTCATAGTGAATGGAGCCGCTCGAGCGCCCTTTTGAGTCGGGCATGACGACCTCAGCCGTGTAGCTGACTTTGTTTTTGTCGACATGTACTTCGCCATCGGCGGTAAAAGTACGGAGAGCGACAATGGCTCCCTTGCTGGTCATGGAGTCGCGGACCAAAAGATTGTCGCCAGTCAGCTTGCCGGTGCAAGTCACCTTAAAATCCTCTTTAATCAAAGCCGTGCACGGAAGTCCGCCGGAGATTTGCAAAAACACGGGGATCTCGCCCACGCCGATGGAGAGCATCAATTGGTGAAGTTGTAGATTCTGCGTGTTGATCGTACCTGTTATTGTTTTTTCGTCGCTGAGAGAAATGACGACATTTTCGAGATCCAGGGGGCCGGCAGGATTGTCGACTTCAAGCCGCGCCATTTTAATAACATGAACCTGGCTAGAGGGGTGAGACGAGGATGAAGGCGTCGAAGAGGACGTAGATGAATAAGTCGCTTGCGTCGTCAGTTTGTCGACAAGATACTTATCGATCTTGAGACCGTGGGTGCGTAGCTTGACATCGGCAGAGGGGCCTTGTCCGCCATGGCGCTTGAGAACCGCGTCCACGACAGAGCGGCCTTTGAAACTAGGCAGCCCGCGAAGATCCTTGGGAAATGTGCGTGCCGCCCATCTAGCAATCGATTCCAGATTGATTTCACTTTTGAGTTCGACAATGGCCTCTTTGAAATCAAGTGCTTCTAAATCTCCCTGAAGTTCAGCAGTCGATGAAATGAAGGAATCACCACGGCGAAGATGGAAACTCTCGATCACTGCTTTAGAGCGCGACAGGAGCGCTGTGGTCTCAAGTTCAGCACTGAGTGCGCTTGTCGAGCCCTTTTCGCCATTAAAGACTTGTACCGATGCCGATGCGAGCTCTACGCCTAGGGTGTTTCCTTTTCGCTTTTCAATGATCAAGTCAATATTGTTGAGCTCAAGAGACAGCTTCGGATCCGAAAGCGTCAGGTGTCCACCAACTTCTTTGAGCTCAATAAAATTGATTGGAATCTGACCGATGAGTGCGAAAAGGCCGTCAAGCGGCGGGCCCGAAGTCTTCTTTGTGCTCGCGGGGATCGTGGCGTTGATGCGAGCTCCGTGAATTTCGAGCGTGTTTAAACGTAGTTTGCCGCGAAAAAGTTGCCATGGCGAAATGGTCACGCTGACATTGCGAAACCAGGCCGACTCAAGAATCTTTGCGACTTCTTCCTTGGGTATAATGTTGACGTGGCTGAGGGCGATTCCCAAAGGAAAGAAACTCACGTCCACCGATCCTGGGAGAATCCGCACCGGCAAATTCTCGCGGCTGGCTTTTTCAATCTGTAGCATGACGAAAGAGCGGATCTTGGGCATTTGGCTGGTGCCAAGCGCGCCGATCAAAAAGGAAATTCCGGCGATCAGGATCACGATCAGAAGAAAACGTCGCCCGGGCTTCAAGCGTCACCTCCGGCCCATTCGAGAAGAAGCGACTGGGCTGACCGATAATGGGGGCGAATATTCACGAGACTGCGCAAAAGATCGATGGCCGCTTGCGTTTGTCCTAGTCCGTGAAGAGCGCGTGCCCGCGCATAGGTCACCGCAAAAGCCGTATTGGGAATGTTGGCGTAATCGATCTCGAGACGGCTGGCTGCTTCGAGTGCGGTTACAAACTGCCGACTGCGAATCATCAACTCGAGGCGGAGCCACTCGGCTGCCGGCGTGATTTCAGCACTCTGCAAAATCTCTAACGCCTCTGCGCTGAAATCCATCATGTGCAGGCTGATGGCGAGATCATAGGCGAGTTTCGGATCTTTGTCGGCAAGCTCTTGAGCGCGAGAGACGAGGAGTTTTTTGGCGGCGAGTTGTTCGGGAGATAGTTGATCGACTCGCCAGTTGAGGTCGAGAGTTGGATCAGTCGAAGCACTTGAGTTGGCGATGATTTCGCGGGCCCAGCGAAGTTTGTGGGCCTCGCGTTCGGCCTTAACTTCATTTTCATTTGGAAACATTGCCTGCATTTCATCAAGAACCTGAGCCTCTTGCTCGAACATTCGGTTGGCTTGCATGTAGGCGAGCTTGTCTTTCAGAGCCTGTTTTCGTTCATCAACTTTACTCTGCTGGACCTTTTCGAGTGCCTTTCTGCGAATCTGGAAACCAGGATCAAAACTGTCGAGAGCGAAAGATCGCACCAGCTCAGCGGTGGCCTCTTGGCTTTCAGCGGCATCAAAGAGAGCTTGTATGTCGAATTTATCAAGCTTCACCATCTTGTCTTGAGAGGCTTTACCAAGCGCCTCAGCAAGCTGAGCCCACGGAAGTCGGCCCTGGCGATCGATCAGGCGATTGATTTGATGAAAAAACACGGCCGTGAGCCCGGCGGTCAAAAGAAACTGAAAGCAGTCAATGACCTCACTCTCGTTGAGAATATTGCGACTCATGCGCATGACCAGCTCATCAGCAACGACCACGGCGTCACCGTGATGCTCAAATAAAAGTGTGTTGATCTCCGCTTCGAGGGGAGTTGGCACCGGCGATCCTTCTAAGGGTTCGTTTAGGACTTAAAAAATCAATCAACAATCTCGATCTATTATCTCGAAAAGACGGGGAAAAGTGGAGAAAGAAGCAGCTGTCGTCGGGTGCTTTTTTGGGCCATTCTCTAGCCATCGGTCCAGTTGCGGAACAGATATTGATTTTGCGCCACGACAGAGGGCGAGAGGTGTGCCTCTCGCGCCCAAAATACCAAGCAGAAAAAATCAAACCAATTACTTGTTAGCGCGTTCGACGTAGTCACCGGTACGAGTGTCGATTTTTAACAAATCCCCCTCGTTGATATGCATGGGAACGTTAACGGTGTACCCGGTTTCAAGGGTTGCCGGCTTGGTGGCGCCAGTCACGGTATTGCCTTTGAAATTCGGGTCAGTCTTTGTGACTTTCAAAATCACCGTATTCGGGCAATCAACACCAATCGCCTTACCGTTGAAGAACATGATGACACATTCCATATTCTCGATCAGGAAGTTCTTAGCGTCGGCGACATCGTCTTCGTTAAGGGCGACCTGTTCATAATTGGATTGGTTCATGAAGTTGTAGCCAGTGTCATCTTTGTAAAGAAACTGCATTTCGACCGTAGAAATATCGGCCTGTTCGAATTTCTCGCCCTGTTTGAAAGTGAACTCGCGATTCTGGCCAGTGATAAGATTGCGCATCTTGCAACGCGTAAACTGGTTACCTTTACCTGGCTTCACGTGTTGAAAATCTGTGACTGAAAAAGGCTGACCTTCATACAAAAGCTTGAGGCCCTTTTTGAAATCCGAGAGCTGATACATAAGACATCCCTTTAAGTTGCTAAAGCCCGCTAGATTGGCAGCTGGACTAGACCAAAAGTTATGCGGGAATTGGCGGGTTGAGTCAACCTAGTAAAAGCGGCGTTCGTTGATACGTTGCAAAAATGTCTCGAGCATGATGCGTCGCCGGTCGTGTACGGAGCTGGATGAATCTCTTGCTGGATCTTTGGTGGGAAGATCGAAAGCCTCGCTCCCTTGAGTTCTTTTGTGTAGGAGCTTGAGGCGTTTGTCGATCTCCTCATTGCTGCCGAGCTCTGCGCGCGCGGATTTCAAAACTTCCATCGCTTGCTCAAGATCGTTACGAACTGTGAACGCATCGGCGAGCGAGATTGCCCGCTCGATTTCGCGCAATCGCCAAGGTGTATTGCCGGCGGAAATAGCACCGGGAACAGCGCCGGGAACAGTAGGGCGCTCCGGCTCGAGCAGGGTGGGGATAGCCTCAGCTTTTGCCGCGAATATGGGCTGCATTTTAAAAAGCTCATCGTCATATTCATCGGCCGAAAGGAACTCCCATTTACGCACGGCGCGAAGCGCTTTTTCATCGTTAGGATTAATGAACAGGACCATCTTGAAAGCCTTCAATGCATCTTTAGGTCGACGCAATTCAAGAAGTGTTTCGCCAAGTAGAGTTTGTGCGAGCAGATTGTCGGGAGAAATCTGGACCGCTTTTTCGAGTTGAATCAGGGCCTTTGGGCGTTCGCCTTTGGTAATCAGTGTGCGGGCAAAGGCCACCCGACCGCCCGCAAAATCAGGATGAAATTGCACCCCGTTTGCGCATAATTTCAGCGCTTCATCGACTAGTCCCATTTGTCGATAGGCTTCGGCCAAGGGGGCGAAAATGCGAGAGCGCGGGTTCTTTTCGTATTCGATTTGATAACGTTCGACAAACTCAGGATTAACCGTGCTCATGCAGTAATCTTGGCACCTCTCGCCACAAGGATGCAACCCGAGTTTGTGGCTTGGGCTTGAATGAAAATGGGCATTCGGACTTGAATTCGAAAGCGCTACCGGGTTCTATTGAATCTGTAACGCCGCAGGAGGATCTATTTCTAGATCGCAAGCAAGTACACGCTCGGATTCGTCACGGACTCTATCGATGACCACGATTCTTGGTGTTGACCCCGGCAGTCGGGTCACCGGATTTGGTGTGGTACGGACCGACGGTGAATCCGTTATCGAGGTAATATCTTATGGTGTGATTGCGCCGCCGCTAAGCTTGAGCTTTCATGAACGTATTGGCATCATCGCCGGTGAGTTTGAGATTCTACTGGAAAAGCTGCAGCCGCAGATTGCGGTGATCGAGAGGGTTTTTCTTGGTAAGAATGCCGACAGTGCGTTTAAGCTCGGTCATGCGCGTGGGGTGGTTGTGGCTGCTGCGGCGCGGAGCGGTTGTGGAGTTGTTGAATACGCGACTCGTGCGGTCAAACAAGGCATTACCGGTAATGGTAATGCAAGTAAAGAGCAAGTGCAGACGGTACTGTTTTCCGCGCTTGGCATCGGCGAACGATCTGCGGCACTAACGCCAGAGAGAAACATGGCTGATGCGAGCGATGCCTTGGCGTTAGCTTTTTTTCACAGCCGCAATCTTGAGGTTCTACGCAGACTCAAGCGGGCGGAAAGGAATCTATGATTGGCTATCTTCGCGGCAAAGTAGTTGAGACCATGAGTGAGGGTGCAGACGGCGTGCTCACTCTCGATGTGAACGGTGTTGGTTATGAACTTACTTGTTCAGCCAATACTCTTGACGATGTCTTGGTGCTTGGAGGCAAAACTCCACCAGGAGCAGAAGTTCATCTTTGGGTGCAGACCCAGTTACGTGAAGATTCGCTGACACTTTTCGGGTTCTCGACAGCGCTTGAAAAGCGGATGTTCAATTCCCTTCTCAAAGTGAACGGTGTCGGGCCGAAAATGGCCATCAAGATTCTTTCAGCCGCGACGCTTGAGAGCTTAGCCGCCATGATTGAAGCGGGCGATGTGAAGGCGCTTTCGAATCTTCCGAAGGTCGGCAAGAAAACCGCCGAACAATTGATTTTGTCACTCAAGGGTAAGCTCGTATTAACCTCTGAAGAAGCGTCAGCAAGTAAGGGCAAAAGATCCAAGGAGTCGGTAAAATCGCCGCCATTAGGCCGCTTTGATGGTTCGCGTGCCTTGGTGCTTTCAGCGCTGCTCAATCTTGGCTTCCGGCAACAGGAAGTTGAAGCAGTGGTCGAGCAATTATCGAGTGAAATTGATGTTGAGAGCGGCATTCGCCAAGGGCTTCAGGCCTTGGCTGGCGTCTGATTCGGGGCCTGAGTCGGGTCATGAGTCGGGCCATAAGTTCGAGAAGTCTCTTGCGAACCAATGATGGGAGTGATTCAAACGTGGAAACCCTTAAAAATAAGAAAAAATCCACCGGTGGGCGCTACACCCGCGAGCTCTCTGCAGAGGCTGAACTCTTCGGTACCGACTCACTTCTGGCGGTGCCAGAAACAGCGCCCGTAAAGACGTCAGCAGTGTCGTCCGTAGCGTCGTCAGCAGTGTCGTCTGCAGTGTCGTCTGCAGAGCGGGTGATCGACGGTGAACGTCGCGAAGGCGAGCTTACTTGGGAGCATGGACTTCGACCTCAGCGCTTCGAGGATTTTCCTGGTCAGGATCGAGTGAAAGAAAAGATAAAAGTGTTCGTCGAGGCCGCCAAGGGGCGCGGCGAACCGTTGGATCATGTTCTGCTCAGTGGACCTCCCGGGCTCGGGAAAACGACGCTTGCGCATATTATCGCGCATGCCATGGGAGTGGAGATCAAAACGACTTCCGGGCCGGCTCTCGACAAAAAGGGTGATCTCGCGGCGGTGTTGACCAGTCTCAAGCCTAACTCAATTTTATTTATCGATGAGATTCACCGCCTGCAAACCGTGGTGGAAGAATACCTCTATAGTGCTATGGAGGATTACTATATCGATATCGTCACCGGTGACGGCCTTGGCGCGCGTTCGATGAAATTTACTTTGGCGCCTTTCACGTTGATCGGCGCGACCACTCGTGCGGGATTGTTGAATGCTCCGTTTCGCGATCGCTTTGGTATCGTTGAGCGGTTGTCGTTTTATGATAAGGCCACGCTTGCGCAAATCATCACGCGTTCGGCAAGTTTGTTGACGACGAAAATTACGGCTGAGGGCGCGCTTGAAATCGCCAAGCGATCGCGCGGCACTCCGCGGGTGGCGAATCGTCTTCTCAAGCGCGTGCGCGATTATGCTCAGGTTCGATCCGATGGCACGATCGATGCGAAGCTCGCAAGCTATGCGCTTGATCAACTCGAGGTCGATCATCTCGGCCTTGATGACATGGATCGAAAGATGCTGACTTTGATCAATGATAAGTTCGCCGGAGGGCCGGTGGGGATTGAGACTCTTTCCGCGGCACTGGCGGAAGAAAAAGACACACTCGAAGAAGTCTACGAGCCCTTCCTTATTCAAGAGGGGCTCATTCAAAAAACCCCACGCGGCCGCATGATCACCGCGCTCGCCAAAGCGCATCTCGAGGAGATGAAACTTTAGAACTTCATCTCCTCGTTTGAATCTGTTAGGCAAGTGCTTTGCGAATTTCCTCTTGCAGGAGAATTGTATCGGTAGCCCCGGTTTGGGTCGAGGGGTAGAGCCAGTTGTCCTGCTCGACGAAAACCACGCGTCCCTTAAAAGGTTTACGTAGTTGTTCAATGGTTCCATCGCTATAGAATCCAGGAGTTGCAACCGGCAGCGCATGCCCCCAAAGCGTAAGACGCAAATCAGCGACATCGGCTTGTGACAGCTCGAGAAGCGGCAAAACCGATTTTGCGATTTGCGTTTCGAATTTTTTTCGGTACTCGCTATAGGCCTCGGGTGTGTTCAGTTTGGCGCGCATGCCATCGACTGGGAAGGCGCGATAGAAGGTGAGCGCAGTGACGCCCGCTGAACGATCGGCGAAATTAGCCAAAACGAAATCGGTGGCGTTAACCTCGTCTTGCCACTTTTCGAGGTTGCCATATTTGCTCTTGCCGTTTCCGGTCATGAAAAGATCATAAAACAGAGCTTTGGGCTTTTTCTTCAGCAAGAGATTCGCTGTCATGTATGAACGATACTTGATTTTCTTGATGGCATTCACACGCTCGCTTTCAATACCTTCTAAGAATTTGGCGGCGACAAATTTCGGACAACACATGACCACACAGCGGGTATGAATTCGGCGCAAGTTCCGCTCGGCGTCTTCGTACCAAACCTCGGCATGATCGTCGTGAACCTTCACCTTAACGACCAACGCCTGGGTACGCAGGTTTTTCGTCGGTAGCTCGCGAACCAGTCTTTCTAAGAGGACCTCACCGATGCGGGCGTTGCCACCGGCGCCGATGCGAATGGGGTTGGATTCCTGAGCTAGAAAGTTCAACGCCGCCGAGGCGCTGATCTCTTTTGCCGATGCCGCATAAGTCGACCAACAATAATACTCGAGTGCGGTTTCCAGATGCGGCGGCAGGCGTCCGCCTACCACCTCTGACAAGAGCGAATGTAAGCTGTAACGATCATAATACTTTACCGAATCGAACTGACCTTGGTTCAGCGCTGGGATAAACGGAAAGGGTCGATCCTTCTCTTTGCAGAGTGAGCTAAAGAAGGTGTTCATCTTTTCATATTTCGTGGCGAGTTTTGGCTCTGTTTCACCCTCCCAAAAATTCGCGTAGATTTTCCCGTTAAATTCAGCTGGATCCGAAGTCGGGCGACCGACCAAAACTTTTTCGAGATCGAGTTCGTCATAAAATTTGCGCATCGGGGTTCCTGCTCGCGGCAGATCAATATAGGCGGCGCCTATGGAATAGGTTAGATCCCGCCACTGCTGTCCTTTGGCATTGCCGCCGAAGCGTGGGGCCTGTTCAAGAATTATGGGCTGATGCTGTCGATACTCATAGGCGGTAAACAGTCCTGACATTCCGCCACCAATAATGACCATCGGCGCCTTTTCAATTTCGCCTTTAGGTGAATGCGTGGAAAAATACGAATCGAGATTCCAAAGGATCGAGTGCGGGCGAGTGTTGTTGTCGCCAGAAAAAGCTTGAGGAACCTGTTCGCCGGAGAGGCGATCGATGGGGCCATATGTCCTGGTAAATGAATTTAATTGATCCGCCGCCGATTTTGGACTGCCGTCTGCTCCTTGCTCTGGACCCGCTCCTGGAATCGAGGCGCAGCGACTCAAGAGTAACGCCATACTGCCCTGAGCTCCCAACCACAAAAAATCACGACGACCAAGGATCGATTTCCATCGCGGATTGAACGTCATTGGCAAAACTCCCTTTTATAGCGTTATGGTTTAGCTTGAACCATGGCTTTGAGGAGAGCAAAGACTTTCGCAAGGTTGCGGCAGCAAAACACCGCGCATTCGAGGGCGCAGTTTATCGATATTCGATTGAAAGTAGCGGCGAAAATGCGGACAAAAGGTCGTTGATTTGGTGGACGCGATTGTTGTCGGATATGCAAAGAATCGTCAGGCGTCCTTCGTCCGTGATGAGTTTCAAGCGCTGAAAGCCGGGAGTGTAGCTCTCAACGGCGTCAATCAACTGGAGGACACTGTTATCAATAAGTTTTGTTGGTACCACGCCTTTATCGTGTGTGAACATACAGCGCGTGTGGGCATCGACATCAATTGATTTTGGATACGACATGACCTGGCCCTTGATGGCGACCACTTTAGTGCCCTCTGTAACCGCGTACTGAAGCTGCTCACCGGCTTTGACCGTTAGCTTGAGGCGCGACAGCTCTACTTTGTAGAATGGGGCGATTTCGTTTACCTTGCCGGGCGGGATGGCCTCGATGGAGATCGGCTCGCCCTTGACCTTTGCATAGAGTTCGATGATGCGTTCGCAGGCGGGGGCAAAGTCGTCATAGCGTGGTTCGGTATCTTCGCCAGGCAGGCTGCACATGATACCATTGAAGCGTTGCTGGAGTTTCGCGCAGGTGATAGCCGCTTCACTGAGATTCGGCGGCGGAGTCTGGCCGGCACGCACGTACATTTCAGCGTTTTGGCTTTCGTTGAGCGTGTTGAAATAGGCGCGTCTAAATTCCGGTGAACATTCGGCAACTGGTGTCGGTGATGGAGTGGGCGGCGGAGTCGGAGAAGGTGTTGCCGACGGTGTCGGTGTGGGAGTCGCGGTTGGCGACGGTGTCGCAGCAGGAGCCGATGGAACAGGCGCTGCGGCCGCCAAAACAACCGTCGAAGTCATCCACAGAACTCCCAAAATCAAAGCGGCTTTAGTGGCTCGCGTTTGAATTCTGTTTTCCGTGGTGATCATGCTTACTACCCCAGCGAAGCCAACCCGAAGTCTCCGGGAGAGGCTGATGGCAGCCATATTAACTCATCGTGTTATCTTAAGCAAGATACCTATTAACGAGAATCGAAACAGAAGAGTCGCGGGTGCTGAAAAACGTTCACGAGTGTCAGAAAGACGGACAGGTCTGTCCTTCTTTTTGGCCTTCTTTTTGGCCTTCTTTTTGGCTCTCTTTTTGGCTCTCTTTTTGGCCTTCTTTTTGGCTCTCTTTTGCTAGTGGCCCCATCTGCGGTTTCTGTGCAAGCAGAGTCCTTTGCCAAGGTTCTTGGCTTCAGGTGGCGCTTCTACTCGCTCGTCATTACGGCTTGCGTGCTCTTCAGAATCCGGGCTCTAGTCAATGAGCGATTGGCAGCGTAGTCAGTAAGCGTACGCAGGATACCTTAATGATGTTAGCGCTGTTGTTCAAATCGACAAAAGACTTGTCGGCCGAGCAACGCGCCTATCGGGAGATGGGACGGAGCGGATTGGCGAACAATATCATGTCGAACGTAATGGAAGCTGTCCGAAAACGGTCTGCTGTAGTTAAGGCGCATGGAATCGGTTTGACCCGTAAAAGGGTTCACTGTCCGTAGAAAACCTGAAAGGTTTTTGAACCCATCCTCCGAAGGGCCTATGACTTCGAAATCGATTTCGATGGGGACAAGGTCTATCGTTCCATCAGCCTGAATGGCACGCATCGATTGGCGAAGGAATATCTTACCGCTGCCAAACTCGATGAGAGTGCCCATTGAATCGCGAGCGGTAGTAGAGGCTGAGAACGCGACACGATGTTCTTCAAAATGAGTCAAAGACCCGATCGGCGTTCCGTCTTCAGTGACGGAGATCAACATGCATGTAATGGCTAGGTCGATCGATCGACCTGCTGCTGATGCTGAGTGGGCAGTCAGTGCGATTCCCAGGCTAATCAATACAAACAGTTTATTCATTTGCTCTCGCTCTCTTTAACTATTGTTACATCACAGTGAGCCTCGGCTTCTCGCGACCGCTGAAAGATGTAGCACACCTACGGAGGCCTTCAAGGGAGAACCCCATGCAAATACTGCGTTAGAAGGGTGGCGTGCAGCCATACTCCGCTTGTGAATAGTGCGCTTTGGGGCTACGTCGTTGGATGAGTTCGCAATGCTTGAAGTAGAAGACGAAGTCATTGGGTGCACGAATTTTCATGCGTTTGGCGAACATAAACGAGTCAGCGCCGAAGGCTGCGCCATGAATCTTTGCGGTCTCTGGAACCTCCGGATCGGTTCCCATGCGCGTTGTCGGACTGGCGCAAGAAATCAGGTTAAGGCAGATGATCGCGCCTATACCTAAAAAAGTTGTTTTCCCTGCAAGCGTGTGTCTAAGCATATTCGTGTAGGTACTAGTTTATACCTTGAAGATTAAGAAATGCGATGGGTACTAGACGCCGCTTCTTGTGATGGGCGTGTGGCACCCTTTGTTGCACGGCGCTTCCTGCTTTTAACTTACTGTTGCTTGCGAGCCACACTTTCGTGTTTTAGGTGTGGCTTTTTAGCACTCGTTTACCATTTGAGAGCTACCTAATTTAGCTCGACAAATGGCTGGCGGCATTCACCTAGGAATGGGCTGTTTTTGATAAAGCTTAAAAG
>SXRI01000231.1 GCA_005793615.1 Bdellovibrionales bacterium | reverse complement strand
TAGAAACTTTCTTGTCGGAGTACTAGGACTAGTGAGTACACAAATCTGACTAAGGTCTTGCAGCGCAGCGTTGCCGGACTGTGACACGCCGGAAATATTTCGCAAACACGCAAATTCACAGAAACTTTACCCTGTTTTCAGCCGATAAAAGAGGTGATGTCGAGGGTGAATTTCTACAGTGTTATGGGCGGGCCAATAGCGCGCCTGTGGCATTTACTCAAAGTGCAGTGGGTGGTGCTGTCGTGGGCGGCGATGAGCTGCTATGCGCTCGCCGACAGTGAAATCGACTCAGTCAATTTCAAGATCACATTAACTGCGATTCTGGCACTCGCGGCGTGGACGGGATATCGAACACAGCGTGCTGAAGTCGAGAATCTAAAGGAGCGTGACCTGCAGCGTGAACTACTGAGAGATCAGGAATTTAAGCTTCGCAAAATCCAAGATTCTATTTCCGAGGAGCGAGAACGGGCTGGCCTCATTCTGCGCATTCTTGAAAATCGCTCGGCCTTTCGCGTGTTACTCAATGACTACGAGATTTTCTTTCGGCGTGCACGGGAGGTGTTAGACACCGACATCGGTACACTGCGGGAGGATCTACATACCCTCAAGGGGGCGGCGATGCTTCTTGCGGCGGAATCGCTGGCGCAAAAAGCCTTCGAGACCGAACGAACCATCAAGACTTCACCGCCACCGGATAGTGCTTTGGTCAAAATGAAGATTCGCGAGCTGGAAGATTTTTTTGCGAGTTGGCGACAAAAGGACATGCCGCTCTTCACGCAGCTTGGTGTTTTCGATGCCGACATGCTCGAGGTCTCCAAACGCAAGATTCGTGAGATTGAGATGGAGTTTAGTCAATCTCCGGAGCAATTGAGGTACTATCACCAAATCACCGACCGGCTGCTGGAGACGGAGTTCGCCGATTTGCTGCGCGACTTTGAGTTTCACATCAAGACAGTCTCGCAGAAGCTCGAAAAGAAAATACGCTTTGAAGTCGTGCAGCCTCAAATTCTTCTGCTCGTGGAGCCCGGAACCTATCGCGAGACCTTGCGCCCCTTCATTCATATTTTCAACAATGCGCTTGATCATGGAATTGAGACGCCCAAAGAGCGTGTGCTTGCCGGTAAAGCAGCCGAGGGCCGCATCACCGTTCGCTACGAAGTCTGTGAAGATGACGGATTCCCCGTGGTGCGCATGGAAATCGAGGACGATGGCCGCGGGATTGACGTCGATCGACTACGTAAAAACCTACGCGCTAAAGGACTCAAGAACGTCGATTCGATGAGTGATCTCGAGGTTGTGGGGCAAATTTTCAGAGGAAATTTGTCGACCCGTGATTCGGTGACGGAATTCTCCGGGCAGGGTGTCGGCATGGCTGCCATAGGTGTCGCGATTCGCAAAGTCCATGGTCGTATCGCGGTCCTACGTACGGGCAAAAACGGGACAACCTTTGAGATCGTGATTCCTCAGGTCATTCCGCCGGCCTCATTGTATTATGGGCGCGAGGTTGCTTGATTCACCTTGCGGGTTTAAAGTTATCGCGCAGAAGTCGCAGTTGGCGAAATACTTCCGAATCCTGCGCATCCGCGGATAGATTCAAGTGCCTGCGGATCTTAGTGCCGGCGATTGCGTCGGCAATACGTAAAAACGGATTGACCATCATCTCTTGAGCAAGAGTTGGCGCCGGTACAATTTCATCCGGGCCTTTTACAAGAATCGTTTGTGCCTGGTGTTGACGTTCAGGTATTTGCAAATTTTCCGGTTCGATGAATTTGGCAAAGGGCTCGTTGAGCCTGGTGTATTCGTGCCCGAAGTAAAGGCGAGTCGTTGGCGGAAGAGCCATGAGGCGTTTAAGGCTTGCCCACATTTGTTCGGCGCTTCCCTCGAAGAGTCGGCCGCAGCCCATGGCAAAGAGCGTGTCGCCGACAAAGACCCCGGGGTGCGTGCCTTCACTGGTGCGCAGATTCTCAAAATAATAGGCCACTTGGCCAAGGGTGTGGCCCGGCATCGCCAAGGCGGTGAATTCAAGTCCAAGCAACTCCACGCGCTCTTTATCCACGAGACCGCGGCTTGCTCTGCTAATTTCTCCGGCAATTTCTCCGGGGATGCGATTGCTGTCATAGGCTGAAGAAAAAATCGGCACATTGAAGTGCTTTTGCAGAGCGAGATTGCCATCGACGTGATCATTGTGATGATGAGTATTGAGAATCAAACCGAGTTCGAGTCCATGCCGCCGAAGGGCGCTCAGCACAGGTGCTTCTTCGGCCGGATCGATCACCGCCGCTTTTTTCGAGCCATCACGCCACAGCAAAAAACAATGATTATCACTGAGCGTGCGAAAAACGTAGAGGTTCGTAAGTGGTGTCTTGTGAATCGATTCAGACATTGACTCAGACATTGGTTCTCCGAAGTTTGAAATACCTCAAAAGCGGTTCCCAATAGAGAGCAAGTACCGAAGCAGATGTTAGAATAAATCCAACCCCTGCAAACGGAGTTAGCTTTTCGCCGAAGAGATATTGGGCGGCGATCGCCGCGAGCAGCGGTTCTATGAGAGTCATGCAGCTCATGAAGTTCACGTTCAGGTGATTGAGACAGTAGGTGAAGATCGCGTGTCCCATCATTGTTGGGAAAATCGCTAAAGCCGCGAAGGTCACCCAGGTCTGCTGCGAGTAGCCGCTAAACGGAATATCCCAGATCCACATCGCGACCATCGCATAAAGTGCGGTTTGCAAGTAGATTGCGCAAGCAAACACCGTATTGGCAAGGCGGGTGCGTACGTGCTTGCCGACGAGAATGTAGACCGACATAAAGGCAGCAGATAAAACTCCCCAGAAATCGCCCCGCAGCGCCAATTGATGGGCGGGATCGAGATGGAGCAGGTTCTCGCCAAAGAGGGCGGCGATGCCACTGATGCCGAGTGCGCAAGCGAGCACCAAGTGCAGCGAAATACGTTCGTGAAAGAAGACATACGCGCCGATCGCGGTGATCACTGGACTAATGGATAAGAGCATGGTCGCCACGGCCACGGTGGTTTCTTGCACAGCGCGAAAGAAAAAATAGAAATGGGCGAACAAGAAAAATCCAGTAAGTGCGAGACTCAGCCAGTCGCGTTTACTGAGTTTCAGGATCGACCGTCGGTGGAAAAAGGCCAGCGGCAGCATCAACCCAGCGGCCATCAACAGGCGCCAAAAACAGATGGCAAGTCTGTCGGTTTCAGCAAAGCGAATCAATGTGCCTGCTTGCGAAAGGACCACAATACAAAATAGAAACAAAAAACTGATCATCTCTAAGAGCACTATCACCCATTTGTGTGGGATCGCAAGTCCGGGCGGAGTTCGCGGCAAAAAGGGCTTGGCGTCAAAGTACCAATGGATGAGAATAGTGGAATGGGAACTGAAAACCAGGTCATCGAGATTGAAGTCGCTGCGCCCGCGCGTGAACAATTGCGTTTGAAACTCGAAGTGAAAAGCGATGGCTCCATCGTTCATGGAGAGCTGACAGGCATAGGCTGTCGCGAGACACTCGAGTT
>SXRI01000230.1 GCA_005793615.1 Bdellovibrionales bacterium | reverse complement strand
TTATCCATAACAATCTCAATCGTGACCTGGTTGAAAATTCGTTTGCCTGGCTCGCCGCCGATACTGAATTGATTTCGATCCGTCCTAAAGAGCCAAAAGGGACTAAGTTGATGATCATGGATTCCTCTAGGGTGGCGCTGACAGTCGCATTGTTTGGAATTACTCTCGTGTTGATGAGTATGAGTGTTGGCTTCTGGTGGAGGAGGAGAATGGCATGAAGCGGTTCTCCTGGACGTGGATCGCATTAATAGCGGTCGGACTCCTTCTTTCCTTTACGCTGTTTGATGGTCAGCGCGTCGAGGAGAAAAAGACCCGTGAAGAGAAAGACAAAACACTCGTAAAGTTTCCTGCTGACGCGATTGTTAAAGTTGAAATCAGCGGGCGAAATGCCAATGTTGTGGTCGAGCGTGCGGGAAGTGGAGCGAGTCAGGGCTGGCATCTTGTTGCGCCGCTCAAGGCGCGCGCGGATGCCGAGGCCATACAGCAACTTCTCGTGCAACTGACTACTGAAAAATCGGTGCAAACGATTGTCGAGGGCTCGGACCTTAAGCCTACTGATCGTCTTGATACCTACGGCCTAAACACGCCGCTGGGCCGAGTTCGCGTCACAGCGGCGGATGGCACGAGCCATGAAGTGCGTATTGGTACCGTGACGGCCTATGACTCAAATCTCTATGCACAAGTGGATCAAGATCCCCGAGTCGAACTTGTGACGGGCACCTGGGATTTGATTCTCAGCAAAAGCGCCAAGGACCTGCGAGATAAAGAGGTTTTTCACGAAAGGGATCTTAAGTTCTCTGATCTGCAGAGAATCGTCGTATCGCGGCCCACAGAAGGATCTCAACAAGTCGTTGAGCTCAAACGTGAAGGCGAACAATGGCGGATCACGGGGGGGAGGAAAGTTCCTCTCGCAATAGGGAAGATTGAGGAGTTCTTTGAGAAGGTGAAGAGCCTGCGGGCGCTGCAGTTCATTGACGATAAAAACGGTGAACTTTTAAAGAGGGCAAGGAAAGCGTTATCCAAACCTGAGCTCATCGTCGAGCTTTACACTTCTACCAAGGCGCCGGTTTTTAGTATGAAGGTGTTTCCAGAGGAAGGGTCAAAATTCGGAACCTTTTTTGCCGAGGTCGCAGGTCGGACTGATGTGGTGACTGTGAGCGGTGGTTCGGTAGCGGCCATGGATAAGAGCGTTCACGATTTTTACGATCGACTGCTGCCGTTTCAATTTAAACCGGGCGATGTTGAAAAGGTCGAGTTTGCAACCGCTGAATTGACAGGAATTTACGAGAAGAATGACAGTGAGTGGAGAGCGGCAAATCCAGAGATACAGAAGCGCGTGGATTCCGCTAAACTTACAGCACTGCTTGAACGTTTGAGTCATATGGAAGCCCTTCGGATTTTGGCACCGCTCACGGCGCAGTCTTATGAGTTGACCTCGCGCTTGACTCTCAAGAATAAAAACGACGCTAAGATTTTTGAGTTGGCCTGGGGTAGCAAAATCGAGAAAGAAAAGCCTATGGGGCGGAGGCCGGAAGCACGTTTTCTTGCAGCTTCCACGAACCTGAGCGATCATTACTTGGGAGTTGCCGAAGGTGAGGTCCGGAATCTGGGACTTGCGGCGTTGGTTGCGCCGGTGCCCGATTCAACCTCTGACCCGAAATAGTGAGGAGACTCGATGTTCGAAATTCAAATCAAATCTCCGACCCGAGTCGACCTCGCCGGCGGAACCCTTGATTTCTGGCCGCTGTACCTTTTTCTCAATGATCCTGTAACCGTTAATGTCGCGATTGACATCTTCACCTATGCAGATTTGCGTGAGGGCAGCGGTAAAACCATCGAACTTGAGTCGAAGGATCTAAAGGCGAAGAAAACCTATGATGATCTCGAGGCGGCGCTACGCGACACGGAGCCCGCCTTTGATTTAGTGCGAGCTCATCTACGTTATTGGCAACCGAAGAAGGGTTTCACGCTTTCGACCCGCTCTGAGAGTCCAATCGGTGGCGGTCTTGGCGGAAGCTCGAGCTTGTGCATCAGTCTGTTGCGTGCCTTTTCTGCCTGGCTGAAGTCTCCGCTCGAAACTTACGATATGGTTCGCTTGGCCTCGCACCTCGAAGCGCGCGTACTGCTCAAACCCACCGGCACTCAAGATTACTTTCCACCCATTTTTGGGGGGGTGAATATCATTACTTATGGTGCGCCCGGACCGCGGGTTGAGGTGAAACCCATCGATCGTGAGATTTTCGAGCGGCGTTTTTTGCTCGTCTACACCGGACATTCGCACAACTCCGGCATCAACAACTGGCAAGTGATTAAGAATTGGCTCGATGGTGATGCCGATACCCGAATGATCTTCGCGAAACTTGCCGAGGTTTCTTTCGATATGAAAGACGCCTTGTTGAGGCGTGACTTGGGGCGCCTGCCGTCGCTGTTCGCGCGCGAATATGAGGCGCGCACGGCCATCTCCTCGGGGTTTTCGAGTCCTGAAATCAGACGCTTGGCTGATCTGGCGCGCAGTGAAGGAGCTTATGCCAAGATTTGTGGTGCCGGTGGTGGTGGATGTGTATTGATCTGGTGCCCGGATCGACAGGTGAATGAAGTGAGTCAGAAATGTGCGGCGGCCGGCTTCAGTGTGCTCGCAGCGGCGCCGTGGGAGACCGGGCAGTGAAAAAGCGCGGCGGACGCAAGAGCAAAGCGCGTAAGTCCGCGAAAGTCGCAAATAAACCGCAGGAAACCGCCGAACGCAGTCTTGAGGGCTCCAGCGGCACCACGGGGAATCTGATTTTTCAGCAGAAATTGCAGTTGGTCCGTTTAGCGGGGGTCGCGCTCGGCGGTGGAAAAACAGATAAGACTGCGGTAGCCGTGATTGAATTCTATCCTGATCAAAAGCGGGTGTTTTTGCGCAGTCTGCGGGTGCGTATCTCCGGTTCGGTCTCCGGAAAGGTCGCAGGCCGGGACGAAACGACGGCCGATGATGTTCTTTGCGAGATTCTGAATCAAGATGAAAAAGACCTCTCTTTGATCGCGATCGATGCTCCGCTACAAATGCCGAAATGCGTGCGCTGCCGTTTACCTTGCCCGGGTGTTAAAGATTGTCGAGAACCTGAGATCAAATGGTTGCGCGAGGTTCATCGGCGTCGTGACCGAGTTAAACGTCCGAATAAGATGTTCACACCTTACACCGAGCGTGCCGTCGAAGTTCACATCGCCAATGAACTGGAGGAACCCTTTCATCCTTCGCATGCGCTCGGCGCTAATGCTGCGCCGTTAACAGCGAGGGCCGATGTGCTTAAGCGTCGCCTTCAGGCGCCGTTGATCGAGGTCTATCCGAAGCTCAGTCTTTGGCGTATCGGTATGGCTCTTAATATTCAAAAGAGTCACTTGCGCTTTCATCGGCACGCGGTCGATAGCGACGAAGCTCGGCTTTACATCCTAAAGAAGCTTATCGAAAAAGAAATTACTTTTGTTTACCAGCAGGATTTGCGCACCATGGTCGAACAGGACATTGCTTTTGAGGCGTTCCTCTGTGCTTTGACGGCCTTTTTAAAGTTGCGTGGCCAGACCGAGAAACGCCCGGTTGGCTTTCCAAAGGACGAGAGTTGGATAGAGTTTCCGCGGCAAAAGCTTCAATGGTTCTAATGCGCCGCGCAGGGTGAAATTCAAGCCAAAACGACTTCCCTCTGTCCGGCAAAGGACTACAATAGTAGTTCGATGGAAAACCAAACTTTTTGGAAACCAGCATTATTGTTATTGTCTGTTGCGATTCTCGCAGTGGGCGCTCTTTTTCCCAGTTTGGTGCAGGCCGAGGCCGAGCATCGCTTGATGCGACGTTTGGTCGTTTTTCCGATGCGCACCGAGAAGGGCTTCGAGGCGATTGGCGATGAAGCTTGGTGGCAGGCCCGTGATCAGTTAACGAAGTCGCGACGTTTCTTAGTCGCGAGTAAACAGTTTTTAATGAAGAGCGACGCCTTTCAGGCACGCGGCGAGCTGGAACCAGCTGATTCGATTATTTTGGGAAAGCTCTTGGATGCGCATGCTCTTCTTACGTTTGAGCTTGTCGACCGAAACTTGACTCTTTTGGCGTATGATGGCGGAAGCGGACTGACCTTGTATCGGCGGCAAGTGAAGCTTCATCCCGCGAAAACCATTGGTGATCAATTGCCCCAGCTCACTCGTAAGCTCGTTGATGATTTTGTCGCGACGATTCCTTATCAGGGTTATACCACGCTCGATGCGCTCGTCGGAACGGCCGTGTTCCAAGAAGGCGGATTGAAATACGCCGATGTTGATCTTGGAGTTGGATCGAGTGTCAGAGTCGGCGATGTGGTTCAATGGATCAAAATAAGAACGACCAGTCTGGCTCCGGTTTTTCAAGGCGGCGCCAGCGTGAGCGCCTTTGCTGAAGGCAGGATTGTACGCATCAATGAAGGACTGGCGGTGGTGGAGATCATCCGTGTCACTTCGCTCAAGGACATCGCTGAGTATGCTTTGGTGAGAGTGCCACGCGAGGCTGAGCGGGCGCTGACACAAGACACGTTGACGGATCAACCGCGTGCCACTTTGACGGTCGAGTTGGTTTCGCCCGAAGCGAATCCAGTTGAACAAGTAAATAAGGAGCGTCGGCCGCTTTTGACGACACTCAGTTTTGTCGGCAGCATTGCCGGTTTTCTGCTCCTTGCGTTCTAGGCCATACGAGGAATGAGTTTATGCCGATTCGCGACTGGAAATCCCGATCACAAATCTTCGGCGACGTCGTTTTTTTTCACTATGTACAGGGTCAGGATATAGAAAAGCTCTTCGATGAGGTTTTCGTATGGGATCTTGATAAGACTTATCTTGATTCAAGTTGGGGGAGTTTGAAAGAGCTCTGGCGTACCGCTCTGGAAAAGGCCGGGCAAAAGCGCAATATTCCGGGTACGGGATCTCTGGTGCGAGCACTTAAGACGTCCTGGGAAGAGGAGCGCGGCAGCAAACGCGCCTTTCCGATTTACTTCGTGACCGCCTCGCCGCCGCAGATGGAGAGCAAGATTCGCGAAAAACTCGAACTCGACGAGATTTTGCCGCTCGGCGCTTTTTTCAAAGACAATCTCAAAAACCTGAAGCCAAAACGTCTTTGGCGCCTCACTCAGCAGGTAGGATTTAAACTGCAATCGCTTTTGCAACTCAGGGTGCGTCTCAAGGATGACGTTCGTCAGGTGCTCTGGGGTGATGATAGTGAGTCCGATGCGGTTATTTATTCGCTTTACTCTGACATCTGCGCGCGTCGTTGGTCAGAGCGGGAGTTGCTCGATATCTTGCGTGGACTGCATGTGGTCGGCGAGCAAACCGATACGATCTTGGATCTACAGGAGCGGATTCCGACGAACGATCCGCTTGAGAAAATCTACATCAACCTCGCCACTGATACCGATCCCGACTATTATCTGAAATTCGGGCGAAGAATGGTGCCAACTTACAATACCTTTCAGGCGGCGCTCGATCTTCTGCAGGATGGCAGACTTAAACAAGATCAAGTGATTCGCGTGGCGCAAGACATGGTGACCAACTACGGTTTTACCAATGAGGAACTTGAATCGAGTTTTGACAATATGGTACGCCGGCAAGTGCTCGGCGCTGGTTGTGTGAGTGAAATGCTCCCGGTGCTGAAGGGACAGGGGTTATTCACCGCTGACTTTCAACCTTCGATTGAACCGCGGCAGGTTGAGACTCGCGTCGGAAAACGGGTTTATGCTCTTGAGGGTATGCATGAGCCTTGGGGTCCCGAGCATATCGATTATCTCAACGAATTTCGATGAGGGGAATTTACCATGAGTTGCTTCAGAGAATTGCGCGTGCTCATCGTCATTTGGGCAATTGTTTTGGCAAGTTTGCCGGTTGTCGCCAGTAAGAAGAAACCGGGTAAGGCGACTCTCGAGAGTGTGCTTGAAGCCTACAACTTTGAGCAGATCGAGCAAGTTGCCATTTATTTAACGTCACGAGTAGAGGCTGATCCGCTCCCGAAGGGAGAAAAAATCATCAAGTGTGATCCGGCGATGATGAAGGTAAATGCCTGGCTCGCTGGTCCGATGCCGAAACTGCAAGATGAGAGTCGCCAGCTGGCAGCGGCGGCTTACGTTAACGATCCGGCGAGTTTTAAAGTACAGATTTCAGGCTGCTCTTCACGGTGTTCGTGTGAGGCCTATCGTGTGGTACTTGATGGTGCCGCGAATCAATCTGGTGTCGCCGACAGTCCCGCGCACCAGGCAAATTTGAAGATCTTGAAGCAAGAAATGCGCAAGGTGAGCGCCAAGTTCCTCAGACAGTGCGCAACCAAGGCCGAATGGTTCTGCGATAGTGAACTGCAGAAGTATCTCGCACATCCACGAACCAGTGCTAAGAAAAACTAGACTTAAGCCACAATGACTTTTGGCGAGTGAGATTTACACTTAAGGTTCATCGCTCACAGGAGTCTACATCCCAATCATGAGTGAATTTTGCGTGCCTCTATTGTTTAGTAAAGAACTAGGTACTGTCGCTCCTCGCTATGTTCGCCGGCTCGTGAGGGCTTTTGCCGTCACCACGGTTTGCATGGTTAGCAGTGGTTGTGCGATTCTTCATCATGTGCAAATTGGTGATATCGACAGTCCTCCGGGGTACGTGAAGCAGCCCTTTGATATCAAAGTGAGCGAAACCGGCATCAATCTGCAAGAAGCGGCCGAGATCGCAAAAGTGTTCATGAATAAAAAAAGTGGCGAGGCCGCCGACAATGTAGCTGCTTTCGTGGGCATGTTTCAAATGGGTCCGCACACCGGTAACGGCGTTTACGTGAAAGACTATGCAAAGAACTTAGTGCGCGTGCTTTATGAAAAATGTCCTTCAGGGCGGGTGAGCGGGCTGGTCTCGGTTCGTGAGACCCGCAAGTATCCGGTGGTGAGTGGCGAGATTGTGAAACTGACAGGTTAT
>SXRI01000229.1 GCA_005793615.1 Bdellovibrionales bacterium | reverse complement strand
GCCAATCAAACAAATTTATTTTACCATAGGTCATGTACCAGTTGATCACGCCCATCACTTGATCCGTCGGATAGCTGATTTCAACCTGTGCCTGACTAAAGCGTGTTTGCCCTTCATTAGTGAGTTGATTGAACGCCTTGGCATATTGCACACCCAACGAGAATCGCGGTGTAATATGAACATTCACGATCCCACCCAGTGTCTGAGTATTGAGGTACGAATCACCAAATGCCGTCGGTCCGTAGTTAACGCCAAACTCCAAACGCCAATCACGATCAATCGCCCGGCCTTGAACCAGGCGAGTACGCGACTCTAAGTGGGTAGCACTCTGATAAGCCGGTCGCTTGGACCAGAGACCCTCCAGTGACTCGCTCACTTCGCCGAAAGCATGGGCCGCGACCAGCGTCAAAGCGAGTACGGCAACTAGTTGCTTGAGAATCTGAATCAACGACGACTTATTCATGACATCCTCACCTTTATCTCATGCTCACGGTGCGCTGAAGATTGAAGGGATAAACGACCGCCACATTGACGCCGCCTTGGGGTTTGGGAAATTTCCAGTTTCGGATCTTCGACACCATACAGCTCTCGACTTGCATCGAACGCACGCTCGAGTGGCGTATGTTTGCCAATGATACGCGGCCACTTCCGGCGATTTGAAACTTCACAGTGACTCGACCCGACAGGCTCGGGCTTCGCTGCAGGCCCTGTTCGTAGCAATAGCGAATCTGTCCCATATTGCGATAGATGATCTCGCGGATCGACTCCATATCAAGACCGCCAGTCACTACTGCACCGTCGTCATCGCCGTCGACTAGACCATAAGGCGAACCGTTTGGATCTCCGTTACCGACACCGCTTCCCGCAGGGCCATCGCCTTTGGGGCCAGTGCCTTTCCATGAACCCACGATTGTCTGCGTACCGTAACCGGCTCCTTGGGCTCCGCCGCCCATTTTGCCGCGGGTGCCATAGCCGCCCGAACCAGGAGCGGGCGAGCCATCGCCGAATGGCGCCGCGATCAAACCACGGCCATACATCGCATTCGAGAGACCTTGACCGCGACCCGTACCGATGCCACCAAGTCCGCGACCGCCTCCGCCATTGGAACCGAAGCCGCCATGACCACGACCACCGGCGCCTGAACCAGGCTCAGTGCCTACGGCTTGCAGATTCAGACCGCCACGACCGCCATTTCCACCTTTTACGCGCGGCGAATTAAGTGCTCCCAAAGCACCGATCGAATTCATATAAGGTTCGTTCGTGCCGTAACCGCGAGGCGCATCTGACTTGTAGCCGCCGCCGCGGGGACCTTTCGAGTGACGACGCGCTTGTTTGAATGAGGTCGAGTGCGTCGGCACAGGCGCATTCTTACGCAGCTTCTTTATGGAAGGCGCGACAACAATGTCACGCGGATTCTGACGGGCGATCTTGGTCGCCAGCTTGATGTTCGCTTGTTGAGCAGGAACCTTGGGCTTTTCCTCGCCGTCGGCGAGCATTTTCTGAATCGTCGCCTCGGGAAGCAAGGTCACCGCGACTTCAGGCTTTTTGGAACCTGAGTTGCTAAAAAATCCCGCGATCACTACTAAACCAGCTAAGCCCAACTGTATAGCCGCTGAAACCCATACAGCCTTCTTAGTATCTAAAATCTGTTCTGGCGGAAGCTCATATTCATCACTAAAGCCAGCGATACTGGGCACCCAACGCAACTCACCGGCTTCAGCAATTTGCAGAGGGGTCTTCTGTAGTTTATTTTTGGTTGTTTCAGCCAGAAGATCAAAACTAATCTCTTGTTCTTCAAGCGCCTTTAGGTTCGCAACGGTCTCGATGCGTCGATTTTCCCGATTGAAAATCACGTTGATGTCGTCACCTTCCCAATTGAAGGAGCGCACGGTGTCGCCACGCCGATTGAGCAACACGAAATAACCTTCGGCGGAATCCCCATATGGCTTTTTTTGAGAAATCGACGACAGGCCCTTCAGGTTGAATTTTCCTTTTGTGCCCTTCATGGTTCTTCTCCCCGTTGTAAACGCTCTTTCTCAGCTCCGAGACGATCTTTGAAATCGCGGCGCATGCCGACCAGATCGTTCATTTTCTTTTCTTGTTCGACCTTCGCAACCGCTTCTCCGGCGGAGTGATACTGGCCGTTGACATTGCTGCCATCGAACACGAATTCACGGCCGAGCCTCTTACCCGACTCTTTAGCCTTCTGGTTGGCTTTCGGGCCAGCTTTCTGACTGGTTTTCAGCGCGAGTTTTTTTGTCGCCGGCTTCTTAGCAGGACTCACGGAGACGCGCTGTAAATAGGTTTTTTTCCCAGCGGCCTCAGCTGTATCGGTGGTCAGAACAACAGCCAACGCGGCGACCAAAACACCGACCAAAGCGAAGCTGAGCGACAACACTATTTTTTGGACCAGTTTCATCGAGTTCATTGTCTTTCTCCCATCGCGCCGGAAGCGGATTTCAGTTTAAGTAGACGGGCATCCAAATAGGCAACCATCGTCTCTCGTCCGCGCACCACTTCAAGCTCACGAAGCTTCGAAAGCGTCATGGTGCTAAAGGGTTGTTCTTTGGCTTCACGACGGGCTTCGGCAACTTGGCGCTCAGAAGGCATCTGCGCACCATTTCGCAAACTGTCTTCGATCTGCGTACGAACTCCGGTCGGCGCCAAATCAGCAACACGACGAAGCTCAGCGGCAATCAACGAACGCACCATCGGATTTGCTTGACGGTAGTCGCGCTCAAGCTGGCGCTGAGAAGCCGCGTCGACCCAAAGACCGTTCAGTTTCTTATCAATCTGTTCATGCTTACGTAAGTAACCGCGAGCGTTAGCTTCAACCAAGCGCTCATATTTCGTAAGTTCTTTGCCTTTTAACTTCTTCGGAGCCGGTAGCTGAAGAATATCATGATAGATTCTCTCGTTTTCTCGAGAGAGAACACTCAATGCCACGATCTGAGCACTCCAGTCCTGAGCATGAATCGCCTGATTGGCATTTGTCTCGGCCGATTGCAAAAGTCTGATTCTCTCACTCAAGGTCCGTTGCACCAGCGAGTCGCTCGCCGAGTTCAAACGATGGCGCGCCAGCGAACGCTCGATCGGCAAGAAATCGCGCAAAAAGAGCTCACGCGCCACAACCCGACCAGCCGGTTCAGAGGCCACCTGACGCGAACTCAACATACGACGGGCAAAACTGATGTTTCCGGTTCGAGCGAAGACATCAAGACCAAGATTCGCCATAAGAGCAGGATGCGAGCGTAGATTACGTTCAAACTTCGCAAATTCCACCAACGGATAGCGTGATGCACGTACTATTTTCGCCTGCATCAGAGCCTTTTGAAAGCCATCGCGACTGACACGTAGAAACTCCAGTTCATGCGGCTTCGGATTGCGCCCTGCCAGTTCCGCCAAAAGCGCCAACTTCATCGCACGATCATCGGCGCGCATCGAGCCCAGCTTCATTTTCTGAGTCAGGCTATAGGCCCGTTCGAAATCGAGCGCCATCTCCGCAGCCCACGCCTGTTTCGCCAGTGCGAGCTCATAATCGCCAGTCGAAATGCCTTTGGTTTTCGCCAGAGTTTCGGCGGCACGCCGAGTGCCCTCGATATCGCGAGCGCGTTCGGTAAGCGCAAGGTAGGTTTTCAAATAGTGAACTCGTTCTGCGGTCGTCGCACCGGTAAAATCGGCCTCTGCGAGTTTCGCAATCGCCACTGAGGGTTCTTTGCCTTCAGCCTGTTTAAGAACCGCGGTACGCGAGATCTTAGAGTACTCCTGGCTCCGTGCCGGGAAGGCGCGAGCGTACTCAATCCCGCGAGTCTGAACGGTCGCGTGGGCTTTAATTCCGACCAATGCATCAAGGTCTAGATCGGCCGCTTGGATGCAGAGCTTGTGAGTTTCTTTCGATCCACTACCCGAACGACAAGAACCCGATGCTGCAAATTCGTAGAACCGGCGCGAGGCCTCGTTCATATCGCCACGTTCATAAGCCACATGAGCACGCTGATAACGAACCTTGCTGGCAATTGCGCCGTTTGGGTTCAATTTGAGGTAGTGATCATAAGAGAGCTCACGTGTTTTTAAGTCTTTTGATATCTCGGCCATTTCCACTTCGCCGACGAGACCCGACTCAAGAATTTTGCCGGCCCCTTTTTCTTTCGAAGTCGAAGCGAGAAGGGCGCTCTTATAGAACAACGATGCCGCAGTCGCATATCGTTTTTGGGCACGAGCAACCTCGGCAGCCCAGATGGTCATTTCCATGTCATCTTGAAAGTGTCCGACGTAGGCAAGGTAAGCATCGGCCAAAAGGCTCGACGGTTGTTTTTTCTCGCTCCTATTCCATGCAATGACCAGATTACGCAGGCGCAGCTTCAAACCGCTACAAATCTCGGCATCGGTGCAGCCGCTATTGCCCCAGTCGGCAAGTGCTCCGCGCATGCCGAGCAAGGCTTCTTTTTTCTCGCCAAGATCAAAACGAATCTGTGCGATGCGAACTTTTGTCTCTAAGCGTTCGGCCGGCGTCGACTCATAGTTAGCCTCAACAGCCCAAACTTCGATCGCGGCTTTCTTCTGCCCAAGTCGCTCGCACTCACTAGCGAAGTGTCTGAGAGTTTCTTTTTTCGAAGTATCCGGCGCCAGACTTTCTATCTGCCGAATCTCACGGCGACCAACATCACCCCGCGCAAAAAACGTCGCCAAATCTCGAGCGATGTCGTCATGAAATGAAGCATCGTAACTCATGCCAGTACTTGATTCGCGGGTTAACAACTGCGGCGTTTCCAGAATTCGCACCAATGTGCGTACGGCTTCGCCTTGATTGCCACGATTCAAATGGCACCACGCGATCCGACTCAAGATTTGGCCTTTGCGGCCTTGTTTTACAAGTTTGTAAGCTTCTTCGAAGTCGCCTTGAGCGCGCACCATCTCACCACGGGCGAAGCGAGCTTCGGCTCGCCCGACATAGGCTTCCGCCAAAAAGTCGTTGCTGTGTTTGTTTTTTCCCTCAGTCACTAACTGATCGTAGAGGCCTTCGGCCTTTTTAAACTCGCCGTTGAGTTCGCGCATCTGCGCCATCTGCAACATCAGCGGGCCGCGATTTTTGCTCGGCGCTTCGCTTAAGACCACATCATAGAGGCGCAAAGCACGCTGACGATCATCCAAAGCGCCTTTACATTCGCTGCAATTCGCTTCAGCTTCGTTCATCGCCCGTAAACGGGCGCGTTCAGCATAAAGATCCGCGAGACGCGCCCGAACCGGGCGAAGACTGAGGTTTGAATCCTCGCGCGTCTCTTCGAGTGATTGTTCAAGTTTTTGAATCACAACTGTGTGAATCTCGGCATCCATCTTTTCCGCACGAGCGGAAAGAGCGAGGGTGCCACCCAACGCAGCTACGACCATCACCCTGTTGATGCGGCCGCTAAGCGTTTTCATAACTTACTCTCCCCCTGGAGAACAGCGAACTTGAATTTGTTGAATCCTGAAATGGAAGCGGCGCGAATCACCGGCGTCAGGCTCGCAAAATCCACACTGCGGTCAGCCTGAATGATCAGCGAGTTCGCTTTGTCACCCTGATTCAGAGTACTCAGCTGGTGGTGTAACTCCTGAAGTTTTTGCGCCAACGCGATCTGCTCCACGGGTTGCTCACCTAAGTAATACCTTTGGCCATCAAAGCGGATCAACGTTCCTTCGTGAAGCGCTTCGGCCTTAACTGCCGTAGGCAATTTATCGGATTTTAAGAGTTCCAGTGACGAACCGTTACCGGTATTTTGCACCAAGAGGTACAAAAGCATGATCGAAAATGCATCGACCAAGGAAGTCAGGATCAAAGTTGTAACAATCGATTTCTTCGAGCGTCGACCACCTGACGATGGATCCACACGCATGGCTTCCATCAACGGGGATCGCAGTTTAGCTTCGCATACACTTTGTTGTCTCATATCAACCTTATCCTTTTCGGCGCCCCCCTCAGAGAGGAGCGATGCCGATCTCGCCGATTTCCAGCATTTTGAGACGATCCATGACGCGAATCACGTCGCCGTAATTCACTCGCGCATCAGGCATGATCAGAGCGGTTTTGAGGCCCGGCATCATTTTCTTGATTTCGGCCGCATGGCGATCGATAGCACTCCAACCACTTCCCGCAGTACCCACCAGGAAATTCTTCTGCTGCATTCCCGAAGGGATCGCCGGACTGTCCATCATCTTGAAATTAACTTCGCCGCTCGCGCGCATCGTGATCCACATCGATGATGCTTTTTGATCCTGTCGGGTAGACTCCTGACCAAGTCCCTGTTCGATATTCACCGAACCCACTTGTGTCCAAACCGCAGTTAACAAAAGAAAGCAAATGCAGACCGACATCATCGAAATGACCGGCAAGAGATCAAGATCGAAATTGAGATCTTTTTTTCCGCCGGTACCTGTACCCTGGCTCATAACTTCATCCCACCCGTTAGAGGTTTAGATTACGATGAACGCTGTTTAGTGCGCGGAACACTCTCGTAGTTGAAACCCAACCAGATATAGAGTTTGAGCGCGGCCTTTGAAAGATCCTCTGAGAGTGCGTTGGCGCGGTTCTGTAAAACCGAGAACATGATCAGCGCCGGCAACGCCATCACGAGACCGTAGGCTGTGGCATACATCGCCTCAGAAACACCTTGTGAAAGAATAATGGCTTTTTCCGCCGGGCTCGCAGCACCAACCGAGGAGAAGGCGCG
>SXRI01000228.1 GCA_005793615.1 Bdellovibrionales bacterium | reverse complement strand
GGAACAAACGAGCCAATAAGGAGAAGATCACCATCAACTGGACCTTCACCAAAAAGAAAGCGCGGAAAAAATTTAGATACCAACCGGCGAAGAAGTCTCGGTGAGACCGGCTAGAAATTTATCTGTCAAAGTACTAGGTTGTTAAAAATCGCTTTCGTTAGAACGGTGCTGGCGTCGGCGTCGGAGCCGGTGTCGGAGCCGGTGACTTGAGTCGGAGCTCAATGGTCGGGACGGTGTCGCCGATGGTGTAGTTACTGATAAAGAGCGAGTCGCCCTGACGTTTTATGTTTTCGTAGGTGATCTGAGTCAAACCACCACTACGGTCAATACGGTATTCAACCGTAAAGACATCGCTCGGGCGTTTCTCTTGAAAGGTAAACGTGCCCCGCCACAAAGACTCCTTTTCGAGCGTCTGACAGGCAGAATCGGAAAAGAGTTTTTCTTGCCGGAAGATGCCTTGATTGGCGTCGATGACAAGAGCCACTGTCTGACTTCGGTTACCCATTTTACTGAAGCACTCCGAAGCCCACTCGCCGACAAGTAATGGGCCCTGCACTTTGTTTTGGGGTTTTAAGGGGCCGGGTGGTGGTTGGGCGCCGCCTTCGGTTTTAATCTCGGCTGAGCATGCCAGCATGAGTGAGCAGAGTGCGGCGAGAGCCAATTTGATTTTGTTTGATGGTGATTTGCAAGACACGATGATCTCCTCAGTTTTGGTGAATCGATGTTGGTTCGTCATCTGTGATACGCCTGGAGTTTCGAGAACGACAAACAACTGTGAAACTATGTGTTCTCTATTGTTCGCTAGACTCTTGTAACTAACTGAAAAAGCTTGCTTATCTGTCGTGCTGAGAATAGGTTAGGCAGCTGATGAAAAAACCCCTGGATTGTGAAACCGTCGCTGAGTTCTTAATAACTGAATTGGCGCGCCGTAAGTTGCGAAACGAAGCCTATTCGCTCAGGGCTTATGCCCGTGACCTTGAACTCAGTGCTTCGCGCTTGAGCGAGTTACTCAATGGTAAAAAGAGTCTTTCTGAAAAACTCGCTCATCGGATCGCAGTTCAATTGAAGCTCAAGGCGATGGATCGCGATCATTTTATTGATCTGGTATTGGCGAGCTCGTCGCGTGACGGCAATGTGCGGAGACTAGCGAAAGATCGATTGATCGAGGCTCGCCAGCACAATCAGATGACACTGCTTACGAAGGATCAATTTCAACTAATCGCCGATTGGGAGCACGCTGCGATCATGGAACTTACTCAGCTCGAAGGCTTTCGCTCAGAAGCGAAGTGGATCGCAAGGCAATTGGGCATTGGAGTGAAGCAGGTGGAAGAGGCGGTTACGCGACTTGTGCGTAGCGGCCTTATCACGGTGGAAATCGACGGTTCATTGAAGGCCCGTCCGGATATTTACAATACATTTAGCGAGACGCCATCGACGGCGATTCGTCGTTTTCATCGTCAAGTTTTGTCGATGGCGATCGAGTCGACGCTGGAAGATGAGCTTGAGGAGCGCGAACATGTTTCGACAATTTTGGCGATCCCGAAGTCGCAGCTTCACGTTTTCCAGGAGAAGATGAATCGTTTCGTGCTGGATTTCTGGAAAGGTATTGAACATGAGCCGAAAGATGACTTGTACGGTCTCACGATTCAGCTTTTTCCGATTCGCGATCGTCGGCGCGGCAAGCCTAACTGACTTGCGAGTCGACGCCCGACCTCGAGTAGACCAGTTAAGGCCGCAGCTTTTTGCCGATCGTCAATACTGTAAGTACGCCGGCGCCGGCAGCAACACCGACACTGAGGTCGAGGCCGGCGCTTAGGAGTGTGCCGAGTGATTCTTGCAGATGATGGATAGCAGGTATGCCGTGCGAGATGATTCCGCCGCCGACCAAGAACATGGCAATAGTGCCCGCAATACCGAGAAACCTCATCAGCAGTGGCGCGGCCAAGAGAAGTCCTTGGCCAATGGGCTTGAGCAGCTGATTCTGTCGCTGAACCATCCACAGTCCCATGTCATCTAGTTTAACTATCAAAGCGACAAAGCCGTACACGCCGACAGTCATCGCGGTGCCAATGCCGAACATCACCAGTATTCGATTTAAAAATGTTGTGCCTGCGACCGAACCGAGTGTGATGACGATGATCTCTGCCGAGAGAATGAAATCCGTGCGTACCGCACCCTTGATTTTTTCTTTCTCAAAGGCGTGCAGGTCTGTGGGTTCCGCTTCGTGAGTTTCCGGCTTGTGAGTAGGGGGTGATTTGTCGTGCTCCTTATGCAGAAACTTTTCGACGATTTTCTCAACACCTTCGAAACAAAGAAAAAGACCACCGGCCATCAGAAGCGGCGTGATCAAGATCGGTAAAAACTCGCTGATAGCCAAAGCCACCGGAATCAGAATCAGTTTATTGACCACGGATCCCTTGGCGACACTCCACACCACCGGCAATTCACGATCAGCGTTGACGCCGGCGACCTGCTGGGCGTTCAGCGCCAAATCATCTCCGAGGACGCCAGCAGTTTTCTTTGCCGCCACCTTGGTCATCACAGCAACGTCATCAAGGGTGGTGGCGATATCGTCGATCAGAGCGAGAAGGCTGCTT
>SXRI01000227.1 GCA_005793615.1 Bdellovibrionales bacterium | reverse complement strand
TACACCGATGCTTCCGGACATCGCAACGATATCCAGATCAAACTGATGCCCGAGGTTAATCGTGGGCCTGAGGATATTTATCGCCTTGGGGTGCGTAATATTCAGCGCGAGGTCGTGCCGCTCAGTCAGTTGGTTGAGATCAAACCGAGTAGCACACTTCTGAACATCACTCGGTACAATCGCGAGCGTGGCATCAGTATTTATGGAAACTTCGTACCGGGAAAGTCGCAGTCCGAGGTCATGGATTACTTGAGTGATCTGGCCAAGGCCTCGCTTGCTCCGGGGTATCATATTGAGCTCTCTGGCAGCTCGCAGGCGATGAATGACTCGTTTCGTAGCCTCATGGGTGCGCTGCTTCTCGGGATTTTCGTGGCTTATGTCGTTTTGGCCTCGCAGTTCAATAGCTTTCTTCATCCGCTGATTATTTTGTTGGCCCTGCCGTTTTCTTTAACCGGGGCGCTTTGGGCGATGAAGGTAACGGATACCTCGCTGAATATCTATAGCCTGATCGGCATTCTGCTTTTGATGGGGATCGTGAAGAAAAACTCAATCTTGCTGGTGGAGTTTACCAATCGTAAGCGCGAAGAGGGACTTAATGTTACCGATGCGTTGATTGAAGCTTGTCCCGTGCGCCTACGCCCCATTCTAATGACTTCCATTGCCACTGTGGCCGGAGCTTTACCGGAGGCATTGGCTCGTGGAGCAGGTTCGGAGACCATGCGCCCAATGGCGATCGCGGTGGTTGGCGGAGTCACGGTGTCAACGGTGTTAACCTTGTTTGTCGTGCCTTGTGCTTACAGCCTTGTTTCTTCGCCAAGTTTCTTTTTCCGAAGAAGCCGTAGAGAGAGTTCGGGTCAAAGTGCCATAGTGGGCGGCTAAACCGCTCGCGCTTACCTGCGCCCACTGGGCTGCTCCTACTTGACATCGCAGCCATGGACTGTTGCAGTACGCGTCCAGGTTTTCCAAATTGTAAGGAGGATTCATGCTCAAGATTTACGGGTCACCGCGAACCAGTGCTGGTCGCTGTTACTTAATGCTCGAAGAAGTAGGTGTACCCTACGAGACCGTTGCTCTCGATATGATGGAAAAGCGCGAGCATAAGAGTCCAGAGTTCCTGAAACTCAATCCTAACGGCAAGGTGCCGTGTCTGATTGATGGCGATTTTGTTTTGTGGGAGTCGCTCGCCATCAACTACTACCTCGCCGAGAAATTCAAGCCAGAGCTACTTGGCGCTGAGGTCAAAGAACGCGCCCTGGTTCAGCAGTGGAGTACCTGGGCTCTGGTTGAACTGCAGCCGCCGATGGTGGATATCATTATTCAAACTATGTTTGTACCTGCCGATAAGCGTGATCCTGCGATTATTGCCAAAGCTAACGAGAAGATTCCTCATCTGCTCGCGATTCTTGATAAATCACTGAGCGGTAAGACCTATTTGGTGGCCGAGAAAGTAACTTTGGCGGATCTTAATGCCGCTTCTGTGGTTAACATTGCCAATACCGTCAAGATTCCACTGGATGGATATGCGAACCTCGCGGGTTGGTTTCAACGAATAAAAGAACGGCCGTCGTTCAAGAAATTCGTAGATCTGCGTAAATAGACGCCGCAAATAAACGCCGCAAATAAACAGCGAGGGCGACCGGAGACATCGGTGGCCCTCTGGAGTTGATCTCGAGATGATAGGGGAGATGGGACTGGTGGGACTAACAAATGGGACTGGTGGGGCTAATGGGTATTAGTAACCCGTTAGAATCCACCGAGTGCCATCATGTAAATACAGATGGCCATTGGGGTTCGTTGAGGCGAAAGTCACGTTGACGCCTTGAATTTGATAGGCAGCAGCGATCTCAACCGGTGCGGTGGCGGTGGCTCCGCCACCAGAACTACTACCAGATCTGCTTCCAGAGCCTTCTGAGGTACCTACGGCCACAATTGAACAGTAGCGTTTGTAATCTTGTGCGCGTTCCGCGCAGCGAATTGAGTTATTGTATGAGGGCATGAGTTCGGCAAACCACTTTTTTGCCGGTACTGCAGGATTGGTAGTGCAAGGGTTGTTAAGTAGAATAAAGCATGTGCCAACCGGGCCTTTGGCAATGGGTGGCGCCACTGTTGCGCCGCTACCACTTCCACCACCGGCAACCTGTGCGAGAGATGGATGAGCCAAAGCCGCGAGAGCGATGTTTAAGAGAGTTGCCAGTAAAAGAGTCTTCATGATTAGGTCCTTTCGTGTTTAGTTCAAGGCATCTGACAAACTCAGTTTGCTTGCACTTGGAAAAGACCAACACTGACAAATTTGAGGACCACGAGAGGCGAGTGAAAAAAGTCTGATCTACGTTTAAATCACTCGCCGGCAGCGATACTGACTAGGATTCACAGGCGCAATAGTCGGGGCGCTATTATCCGGGTGCCCTTATCCAGGCGCCGTTAATTTACCGGTGCCAAAAATCTGGCGACAGCCGCGGAGTCAGTCGCCGAGCAATGGCCGCCTGGGTAAGAGTGCCAGGTGACTTTGGCGCCACGAGCGCGGGCGCGGGCGGCGAACTTGGCGGTGCCTTCATAAAAACCAAACTCATCGCGTTTGCCGGCGGAAATATAAAGTGCGGGAGCCGAACTGATAAGTTGGCGTACCATGAGCAGTGGATCGTGCGCGTTCCATATGGCCTGTGAAGGAAAAGTTTGAAAGGCCCAAAATTGAAACGCAAAGACGAGGTTCTTGTTGATGACACCTTGGCTACGAGCCAGCTGACGTTCAACTTGTGCCCGCGGAATAAAAGGACTGAGCGTAGTTATAGCCGGGCATAAGATAGCCACGCGATCAAAGCCTTGTCCGCTCTTGAGATAGAGTTGGCTTGCATTAAAGCCTCCCATGGACTCACCTTTAATCATGCGTCGGCCACGCACGCCGCCAATCATCTGCTCAAGCTTCGGCATGATTTCGTTGATGATCGTCGGATATAGAGCCGGGCGCAGAAAACTACCTAGATCACTGAGGAGCCACGCGTTTCCGAAGGAAATCGTGATCACCGTAGGTGCAGCGACCTTCATCTTCTGCCACTCGGCCTGAATTGCTTTATTGTCACCGCTATCGCGCCAGTCATGAGCTGATCGGCCGATGCCGTGAAAATAGTAGAGAACATCGGGATTTGTACGGTTTTCAGGGTAGTCAACGCACCATTCGTAACTGAGGAGTTCTACCCATTCCTTGCCGCAAACATGGTGCATTTGCTCAGGCTTGGACAAAGTCATTGCCGAAACGGGCGGCACGCTAAAAACAGATACCGAGAAAAAGATGATGGCTGAAAAAGCAAAATTCAGTGTAGTCATGGCAAGGGGTTTCCTCTAAACTTTCGCGAAAGGCAAGAGCGTTTCACTCTAGAGACGTTTGCTACAGCAATGAACATTACACCTATATCTAGTGGTCAGCACTTAGGCACCTACTAGCGCATGCACAGCATTTCGTCACGCGGGCAAGCAAAAAATATTTTTTTGTTGAATCAACACGCTGAGTGAACTTACCGTCCTCACTCGCAAATTTGAAAGATGGAAGAGATGACGGTCAGCTGGAGCCAACTTCACAACAAGCTAAAATCCTACGGAAAACTCAACGGCCCGAAAGAAGCGGTCCTTCGCCAGGTCAAGCTGAGTGAGGTCGTAAAGTCACCAACTGGCTTAACCGTCAGGCTGGCGGTGGAATCAGGGCTTTCGGCTTCGATGCTGGAGCGGCTCCTATTGGCGGAGATTCGAACCGCGTTTCTTGAGCTCACAGGTATGCCAACACAGGTGGAGATTGAGGTCAGCTCTCGGCAAGCGGCTTTTCCGCTCGATGCTATTGCCCCTGACCTTGTTGACTCTTCCGAGTCCGCGGATTTGGCTTTGGATTTGGCTTTGGATTCGTCGTTGAGTTTCGCCCAAGCGCAAAATGAAACTTCGACCGAGGGTTTCGCGGCGGTGCGCTTTAGAGATCGCCTTTCCCTCGATTCTGATTTGAACTTCGAATCTATGGTTGAAACTGCGGAAAATCGTTTCGGCTTGGTGTCCATGCGCGATTTTGCTGAAAACAGCTCGCTTGGCTTTTCGGTGGTCACCGTGCATGGCCCGTCTGGAGTCGGTAAGAGTCATTTGCTTCATGCCACCGGGTTAAGTGCTCGCCGGCTGCAACCGAGTCTCCGGGTAAAAATCGTGACCGGCGATGAATTCATCACCGATTTTCAATCGGCGATCACCAAGAAAAACATGGGCGATTTTCGCCGGCGCTATCGTTTAGAGACCGATTTTTTACTGGTCGATGATCTGCATTCGATTTCGCGCGCTAAGGCCACGCAAGAGGAGTTCTTTAATCTCATGAACCATATCTCCGCTACCGGACGCAGGCTCGCGATCACTTGTGATCGTCCCATACAGTCGCTTGATGGTCTTGAAGAGCGAATCCAATCGCGGTTAGTTGGTGGTCTTGTGGTGCCGATGCGCCATCCTGAGGAATCCAGTCGGCGCTTGATTCTCGCTCGTAAGCTCGCTTCGCGCGGAGTCGAGATTGATGAAGTGATTTTGAGCGAAATTGCCCGTCGTCACGGCCCTTGTGTGCGCAGTCTTGAAGGAGTGGTGAATACTCTTGCAATGTTGCGGCGGACGGGAAGTCTGAACCAGGAGATCATCACGCAAGTTCTTGGTACGCGCCAATTTGTAAGTGCCAAGCTATCACCCACCGACATCATGTCCGATGTCGCTAGCCACCATCGGCTTACCGTTGATGATCTGCGCGGTCGTTCGCGCACGCGAGTGCATATTGTCGCTCGCCGTGAGTCCATGCGCCGTCTCCAAAAGGAGCTTGGCCTCAGTGTCACTGAAATTGGACGCCTGCATCTGCGTAATCATGCGACCGTACTCAATGCTTTGCGCGCCTGACCTGAGTGTTCGATGGCGCGCTGCCAGCTCCGCGCCGCTGGAGTTTTTTTGAAAACCTTGGAGAGTTTGTGGAAATGGCTCTCTGAGCGAAGATCTCCGTCGCAATCATTTTGAGCACGTCCTTTGATGTTGTGCTTGAAGATGTTGCTCCATCTTCTTTAGACCCAATATCTTGATCGCTGCGCGCTGGTTGCACTTACGGCATAAGAGCCTAAGGTTTTCGATTGTCCCCGCGCCCCCATGAGAGCGTGGCAAGCAATGGTCAACTTCCACTGCGTGCTGGCTGCCACAGTTCACGCACTCGCCTCGATCCCTTCGCCAAACTTCACGCCGAGTTGAGTTGCTGATGGTTCCTGTTTGTGCTGCCGTCTCTGCGGCGACCTTCCGAGTTGAAGCGCCTTCGGTGGCCTCTTGGTTTGAAGCACCTTCGGTGCTATGCAACAGGCCCGCCCTGGTCTTGATTGGTCTCACGGTTTTGGCTGGATTCCACTCAGAAAGACCAAGATCGGCGAGTTTCTCGACGAGCTCCGCGAGCGTTAGGTGAGGAAATTTATGCGCGAGAATTCCACGCAGGTGACTGAGTTTCGCTTCCAGTTCGCGCGGCGCCGAGAACCTGATCTCAACAGTTTTTTCGCTGACAGATCTGACACTGTCTTTCCGGACGGCCTGTGGACTGATCGCTGCCATCTCGCGCTCAGCCTCGCGCGTTGATTTGTCTTCGAGTTTTTTCACCAGTTCTCGTTTTTTCTCCGGCGACATAGCGGTGCGTTTGGAAAATGTTTGCGCACTTGAAGCATTGCTGAGGCTTAGTTTTCCCGATTGAACTTTTTCGGCCACATCAGGTAAGTCTTTGATGAGCCTCATGGCATTGATTCGGCGAGCGGCCTGATCATCTGAATACTTGAGATGTTTCACGGCATAGGCATGCAAGGATGAAAACCCCAGGTCACAAAAGAGTCTGCGCCGTTCGATTTCACGAAGATGCGCGAGCACCGCAATGAGGAGCTCACGTTCTTCGTGTGCCAGTTTTGCGGTTGCTGCGAGAAGTGCCTGATCTGAAAGTGATTTGAGGTTCATATGTTTCTCCTTTTCTCTAGAGAGAACCAGTCATAGCATGACTTCTCAGGAGCAAAACATGGCCCCTCGCGCTTTCAAGGAGCGGTGTGAAAACACTCGGAAATCGTGGGCGAGTCACTCATGCAAAACACGCTGGCTTAAGCAATCGTGGAGTGAATAGAGCCCCTTCTCGACGCCTTGATTGAAGCGCGTTCTCGCCTCGGCGAAGTTTTCCCATGTCGATGTCAACATAATTGTTGTTTATGCCGCTCGCGTTCCCGAGAAATTAGAAAACCCGGTCGCCCCCGTTGCGTGTTGTCACGGTCTGTCCTTGGATCGGGACACT
>SXRI01000226.1 GCA_005793615.1 Bdellovibrionales bacterium | reverse complement strand
AATTGTTGGGGTTGCGACATGTCTTTGAGCGAAGACGCATAGCCGAGAGCGTTGGCGAGATCATTGACGTTACCGACAACGAATGGCGCTGGTGGGGGGACGAGTGCCGGTTTTTGGTTAATGCCAGTTGTCGTGTCGCTTACTCCGAGGTTGGCGAGCATCGTTCCGGTCAAACCCATTTTCACGGCGAGACCTGAAACGTCAAACGGATTGTTCGAGTTATCGTCGGTGCTCGCCACGGCCGACCAAATGAATGCGGTGTTGTCGAGTGCGGTGATGCGAGTGTTCTGAGCCCGCGGATCGCGTACCCCGGTGAGAAACTTACTGACGAGACCCGTGGTGTTGCCGCCAATCGCGGTGCCGGAAAATTCGACGTTGCCAAATTCTTTGACGGGGTTAAACGAGAGTCCGGGGCCCGCACCAAGGCCAAGCTTGTTATAGGAGGTGAGGTTCTCGCCGTTGAGGTTTTTAACGACGAGTTGTGAATGCAAACCTGATCCGCCAGCCAAATTCAAGGTGATGAATGGAATGTAAGTGGGGCCGGCTGAACCACTGCAATCTGTCGCTTGCGCGCGGGCTTCGGGCGAAAGAAGAAAGGTAGATAGACTCGGCGCCAGTGCCCAGGCGGAAAACGGAATGATTCCGGTTGCCAAAAATTCGCGACGACTCACGGGTTTCGGGTGCCCGAGCTTAGCCCACATCGGAATTTCTTTTTTGTCTTTCTTCATTCTAGTTCCTCGCTTCAATTCTAAAAATCAATAAGTCAGTGTGTCGATGGCCGACAGGACAGAAGTACATACGCCGATGGCAAGTAAACGTGTCTGCGCGGGATCAGTCGCATTGGCGCCGACACTGAACTCCTGGGCATAGGTGATAATCGTATCGACCTCGTCTTGGTTCACGTCACGGCGCCAGGCGTTTCGCGCTAAGCGAGCAAAGGCCGCAGTCACGCCGTCGGAACTTTGTTCAGAGAGTCCCTTGGAAAAATCCAATTCATTGAAAAAGAGTCGATCGCCACGTTGCGCTTCGCCGGTTGCGCGGTCGCGGTCAACCGCTTTCGCACAAACCGTGGAAGCGATGTTGGTAACAGCCATCATGGTCGGGCCCGTTGCTTGGTCGAGGGTGTTGACCGATGGGAGCGAGCCATTTCTTTGCATGTAAGTATTATTGATCAAATCGTCCGCGGGATCGGTGAGTTCGCCAAGGCCTTCGGTCGCAGTTGCGGAAATCATAGTCTTCAGAATTTGTTCTGACGACATAAAGGCGACCGCGGGAAGTGAGTTGTCCGAAGTTGAGCTGGCGGGGCTGCTGCCGCCGCTTGCGCCAATTTCGGCGACTTCAAATCGTGCGCAGTTCATTCCCATCCCGAACAAAATAACAAAGGAGGAACCGTAGAGCAGGATGTTTGACCAAGGCTTTTGGATTCGTATTTTCATCTTCATCCTCATTGTCTCCTCAACGGCCCATGGTCATCGCGCAAACCGGGTTTGCGGCGACGTCCTGAAAAAGTGCCTTCAAGTTATAGCCGTTGGCCTTGAACTTCTGCGCAAAGCCGGAGACTAGTTCGGTGATTTTCGAGTCGGATTTCACGTTTGGTGTACAAACCTTTTCATAAACCCGTTTGGCCATACATTGCGCGAAGCGATTCGAGTCGGAGAGAAGGCGACCGAACTGCCCCGCGCCGATTCCGCCGAGTTTGTTGGCGCCACCCCAGCCGAAGCGTGGACCGTTAACCATGCCGACCGCGTTGTTGACAAAACTGTCGTCAGTGATGGTGTAGCCGTTCGGGAAAGTGGTTTCGTTATGGTTCATTTTTCTTACTGTACCGTACTTATCGACTTCGTCTTCATCGAAACCCATGGGACCGGAACTCACCATCGTGTTTCGTATAAAAGAGAAAGCAGAGTTGTTGATATTCTTGTTGGTGAAATCGAATTTTGAGAAGGCGCCGCGAAAGCCGTCCATTACCGTGTGGCAGCCCTTGCAACTGGTTTCGAACTTAGTCGCATCGCCACCGGGCGTGCGATCGATATCGCGACCGATACGTGCTGGTGATGCCGAGGTGTCGGCCATCTCCGCCATGGGAATACACATGAACTCGAGAAAACTGTACTCGATCATGCGACGATTGGTGCCGGCGATTGCATGTGCTCCCATAAAAGCGCGTGAAGTGAGCACGCCCGCGGGGTCCGGATTGGGGGTCATGGCGCCACTGGCGTCGGTGGCAAGCTGTTGACCTTTGACAAAACCGGTTGGATTGTCGGGACCAGGTACGCGCATTAGGACTTTGCCGATATCCCAGTTGCCCGATTCCAGATCCTGGTAGTGATTGTTACTGACCAGAACGTCACGGAAGACATCGGAACGGACGGCGGCTAGCGCCGGATTGGCCATATAAAAGAAGTCGCCACTTAAAAGTTCCTGCGCATTTCGTTCGTCGCGCGTAACACCAATAAATGAAGCGGCCATATCATTGAATGAGGCACGAATGGTTTCCTCGCGATTCGACATCTTGACGGCGAGTTGCTTGACTACAGTGTTCAAGAATTCCGGATGTCCTGGCTCACCAGAAGTTTTGTCACCGGTGATGATTTTTGCGCCGCCAAGACGATCGCCAGTGAGCAATTTTTGCTCGACTATGATCACCATCGGGTGATCGATCGGCACGCTTACGCCGGTCAGGCGCTCGACCATGCGGCGGGCCTCCTGGCGCAAGGTTTGTGTCGCAGTACCCACCAGCGGACGAACGACTTCCGACTTGGCTTTACTCTGCATCATTGGGCCGATGATCTCGTTTCGCGTGAAACCACGGCAGTAGATGGCCAAGTGAGAGATTTCTCCTGACCAGTTACGTTGTTGGTCGATGTTAATCGTGCTGTCGCCGTTGAGTGTGAGCGGCACAAGTTCGTTACCGATCACGAGTCTGGCGCCGGCGAGAAAATTAGGTGTGATTCGAACAAGGGAGCTGCGGGCAATCCGGTTGACATACACGGTAAGGATTCCGCTGGGCTCCATGGTTGCAATGACTTCGGTGAACTTACCTGGATTGTCGCTTTCGCGCACCGATGAAAAGGCGCCCGGCACGGAGGCCTGGGTCGTCGAAGAGTTGTTGCCCGTGCGCACCCGCAAACTGATGGCCTCGGAGCCCGACATGCCGGATTGATAAACGCCGAAGTTTGGCTCAGCGACTCTCGTCAGGGCATTTGAATTCGAGAGCCCGACGATGAGATTGCCGCTCTGTGAACCTTGAAACGGAAACCAGGGGCGAATGAATGCCTGTACCGTGAAGCCACTGGTGCAACTGTTTAAATTGGTTGCGGCTGCGGCACTTGTTAAAAAAGTACGGTGCCTTTGCGCTGATTGGTAGCCTTCATCAGCATTACCGGATTCAACACCGTTGGGTTTCGGGTTGACGAGGAGACTGCCGCTGGCAAGCGTCGCATTGGTGCGAATCTGGGTGCCATCCGCGGTCGGCAGGTTACCATTGGTGGACATCGTCAATTCGAGTCCGCTGACCGAATCGACCGTACTTGTTCCACCGGATTCTTGAAAGGTGTAGACGACGGCGGCGCCGCTGTCGCTGCCACTAAAATCAGAAGCCCTGAGTGCCATGGCCTCGCTAGCCGCAAGTACCGAGAACATCGTCAATGTAAACTTACTTAACTTACTCATCAAACTCACTCCCAGACGTTTGAATCTGCATTTATGGCAACGGTTGGTCGCCCTCTTCCGGTAGAGTCCAGAGACGGATCAGATCACGATACCTTTGTGACATTAGCCCGCCGTTGATATTCGGCATGGGACTGATGGCGTTGTTGATGCGCGATACAAGAATGCCGGCATCCGCTGCGTCGACGGCCGACAGATAATCAAATAATTCAAGTTTGTTAAAGCCCGGGTTGCCTGAAGTGCCGTGGCAAGTGAAGCAATTATTGTAGAGTGTCGCCCGCGGTCCGCCTGCCGCTGAAGTGAGTTGCGAGAAGGTGATCGCGCCGAATGAGTTCATCGCCGCGTACTTGGTCGACGCTGGCGAGACGTTACCGGCTTTGTCGCGCACAAAGACATAGATGTCACGCGAGCCGCCGCCTTTAAAGCCAACGGTTGTCGGTTTGGTGTTGTTATCTGACCAAGACCAGCAACCGTCGGTGAGTGATGGCTTGCGAGGTGCGGTCTTAATGGAGTTTTGTTCGAGCAAACACCACCCGGAAACATCCGATTCCGAAGGATGAGTAAGTGTCATATCCGCGACTTGCGAGTCCGTGACATGGACGCTGGTGATCGCGGGGGCCGATGGCGCCACGGTGTCGAGCGTGAGTTCGACAGTGCCAGGGTCACTGTTCATTTTTAGATTTGGATCAAGCACCCAGAGGTAGAGGCGTTTGGGGCCATCGCCGTTTGAGAAGGTATACTCCATCGGGCGCGTCAGCTGCCAGCCATTGAGGGTGCCATCGCTTGCTGAGGTCACGCACGGGGCATCTGCCGAAGTCGGTTTCACAGAGCTCTCGCTCAAACACCAGCGAATAATTCCGGCATCGCGAACGATATTGACGTTGGCCGTGGATGAATTGATGAGCGTCGTCGAACCGGTGGTGGCGTCAGAGACGCGAATCACCGGAGTCAGTGGAGCATTGCCTTCGCCTGAGCCCGCTGCCGGCGCGATTCGTTGAATATAGAGCTGAAAGACATCGGTAGAAGCGACTGGTTTGATCAGTGTATTTGCTTGCGCGTCCATCAGGGGGATGAGCGATGACCAGGTGATGACTTTGCTTAAGCTCGTAAACGTCGTCTGGCTGGGAATGGAAACCATGTTAATTTGAAAAAATAGACCCTCGATGACGATCACCTGAGTGGGGTCTTTGAGTTGCATCGTCGGGTTGGAGAAAATGTAACCGGCGACTTTTTCGTTCTGATAGAGAACACGCACATCGATTGTGATCTTGGCCGGAATCGAGCGGGTGACAGAAGTGTCAAGATCCTCTGCGAGACTTAAATCCCAGGTTAAGGTTTGCGACGCGGTCTCGGAGCCGTAAATGTCGGCTGCCGACTTGGCTGCGGTTAGAAGCGATTCATTGATGCCGCCGTTTTGCGCTTTGCTGACGCAATCTAAATAGGCGGTCTGGTTCTTACTCCAAGTATTGCTCCAGGTATCGACGGCGCTGCGGTTATGTTCCCCGGTGTGTGGTGGTTTGTGTTGAGGGTTTGTCGCCATGTAGGAGAGTTTGGAAACTCCAGCTGCATTAAAGGCCGAGAACGCGACTTTTGCATCGGCTGAGGCGAACACGCCTAGCCCCTGGCCGCCTTCAACATGGCAACTCAAGCAGGTCGATTCCTGGCGGAAGAACGGATAGACGCTCGTTTTGTACTGATCAAAAAGTACTTCGTCGCAGGTTCCAGTCGCCGTTGCAGCTAAGGTCGTGGCTTGCTTTGCCGACGGCGAGAAATTGGTACAGTTGTTAAAGCCAAGGGTTAACAAAAAGCCAGCCACTACGAACAACAGCAAGAGTGTGGATTTTTTATTGCTGACGATCATAATTGCACCGGCGTTGAGGTTTGAGTAAACCACAGCTTAATCAACATGCGTTCGCGGGATTCCGGGAGAAGTCCAGAGGGTGGCATCGGCAGATTACTGTTCTCGATCCGGTTCAAGATCTGAGATTTCTTGGCAACAGTATTAGCGTAGGAGGTCATATCCCATTTGCTCTGTTGCGGCATGCCTGAGCCGTGGCAACTCGCGCAGCGGTTTGCGAACACGCCGCGAACTCCAGTACCAGTGCTCGTCAGTTGGTCAAAACTGATTTGTCCGAAGGGATTATTCGTGGATTTGATTGTCGATGTCGCAAGGTTGCCTGCTCGATCTCTGATGAAGACCACGACATAGCGTACTCCGCCGCCTCTGAGGCCGACGAACGCGGGTTTGTCGCTTGTGAAACTGCAGCCGTTCGCATTTTGAAGATTGTCTCTAAAGGAACTCTCTTTCACGCACCAAGAGACCGCATCGGCGTTATTTTGGAGATTGACGAGATTGGCGATCTGCATATCGACCACGGAGACCGAGTCGAACACCGGCGCCGTTGGGGCGACATTATCAAAAATCACTTGAGCCACCGCTGGCTGTGCGGAAATCTTCAGATCGGAGTTGGCCACCCAAAGATAGAACGTGACAGTTTCGTTCATTTGCAGTGGGCGCCCGACCTGAGCCAAATCATATTGCGTCGGGCGCGAGGTGAGCCAGCCAGTAGTCGTCGCTCCTTCAAAGCCTGGGCACGGTAGAGCTGTCGAAGTGGCTGGACTCGGATTGGCGGTCAAACACCAACGTCTTGCGGTCGAGTCGTTATTGATGGTGATATCGAACTTCGCTGTGGCTGTGTATTGTACTTTGGAGGTCATACTGGGCTTCGGCGGAATCGGTGGGTTGTCGGTTCGTGCCCGCACGGTGAAAGAATCAAAGCCGACACTGATGCGATCGCCATTGGAGATCGTCGGCAGCTTGACCGTGATTGAACCCGAATAAATATCACTGGGATCAATACCCTTTGCGACCACTGTCGCTGACATAAAGGGTTCAGTACCGTCGGGTTTAACGCCGTCGACACGAACATTGAGGCCATTGATTTCAACTTCAATTTCGCCGGTCAGCATCTGAATGCGAGGATTGGTGAACTCATAACCTGTCGGTCTTAAAGCGCCGTCAATCGTTTCATAGACGACCTTGACCGCCATGGTGAAGAAGGCGGGAAAGCGGGCCGAGACCGGCGAAGCATCTGCCATCGATAGATCCCAAGCAAGGGTCACGGTTCTACCATCACCAAAATAAAGGTCGGGACTGTTTCGATCGATCATTTGCAAAGGATCAGTCGTCGGTGGTGTGGGGTCTTGAGTGCCGATATCTCCGCCGATGATCCAATCCTTAATTGCAGCTAAGTCATCGGCTGATATTCTCCCACTCGGCGGCATGCGTCCGGACTCAATCGAGGCATACAGAGGTGAGCGAGATGGCGCACCCGGCACAATCAAACCTGCGTTGAGAACAGCCTGTGGATTCAAAATATTGGAAACGCCACCCATGCCGCTCGTGCCACCATGGCAGCCGGCGCAATTGGCAGACAATACGGCAAGTGCCTTTTGCTCTTTGGCTGAATTCGCGCCAAAGCCGAGACTTGAGACATCGACCGGAGGGAGTTT